>JBLHLO010000312.1:0-3008 GCA_047621105.1 Alphaproteobacteria bacterium | reverse complement strand
TTCTCCAAGCGCTAACCCGCACGGAAGTTCCTTATTAAGAAGGGCGTCCCATGGGGGCGCCCTTCTTGTTTCAGCCAGTTGAATTTGCCGCTATTGTGAGCCGGATCAAAAGAACGAAGCCATGAACGCAAATACGAATTCCACGAATCCCAAGGCGAATGCCATTCCCGTCGGTATCCTTGGCGCCTCTGGTTATACGGGCGCTGAATTGGTGCGTCTGCTTGCCCATCATTCGGGGGTCGAGATTCGGGCTATCACCGCCGATCGCAAGGCCGGGCAAGCGATGGCCACGGTGTTCCCCCATCTGGGCGGGGTCAAACTGCCGCCACTTTCGACCATTGAAGAGACCGATTTTGACGCCCTGGAAGCGGTCTTCCTGGGGCTTCCCCACGGCACCACCCAAGACGTCGTGGCCGCCTTGCCGGATCATCTGAAGGTGATCGACTTGTCGGCCGATTTTCGCCTTCAATCGCTCGATTCCTATAAGCAATGGTACGGCCATGACCACCGCGCGCCGGCGCTGCAGAAGGACGCGGTTTACGGGCTCACCGAACATGCCCGTGATGCAATTACCAAAGCACGGTTGATCGCCTGTCCCGGGTGTTATCCGACGGCATCCCTAATGCCGCTCGTCCCTTTATTAAAGGCAGGTTTGATCTCGGCCGAAGATATCATCATTGATGCGAAGTCCGGTGCGTCCGGTGCCGGGCGGGCTGAGCGGGAAGCCAATCTATTCGCCGAGGTGTCTGAAGGTATCCACGCCTATAGTATTGGTGGCCATCGTCATGCGCCGGAAATCGAACAGATGTTGTCGGGTACTGCGGGCGCACCGATCACCGTCAACTTCACCCCGCATCTGGTGCCCATGAACCGGGGCATCTTGGCGACCATCTACGTGCGCTTGTCGGCAGGCATGGATGCAGACGGTTTGCGCGCCGCGTTGGAAGCAGCCTATGGCACAGAACCCTTCGTGCGTGTCTTGCCCAAAGGCGTTGCCCCGGCGACGCGCCATGTGCGCGGATCTAATCATTGCCTGATCGGTGTTTTCCCCGACCGTTTGCCCGGCCGGGCGATCTTGGTGTCGGCCATCGACAATCTGGTCAAGGGCGCCGCCGGGCAGGCCGTACAGAACTTTAACCTGGTTGCGGGCTTGCCCGAAACCACCGCCCTTGAACAAGAACCTTTATTCCCGTGAGGACCATGACAGGCATTATCAAATCCTATAAGGGCATCAGCCCAAAGATCCATGAATCTGCATTCATCGCCGACAACGCGGTGATCATCGGTGATGTCGAGATCGGCCCCGAAAGCAGCATTTGGTACAACTGCGTCCTGCGCGGCGATCTCAACAAGATTCGCATCGGCGCGCGCACCAATATCCAGGACGGCACGATTATCCATGTTGATGCCGCAACCGAGAATTGGGAGGGCATTCCCACACTCATCGGTGACCGGGTCAATGTCGGGCACAAGGCGTTGATCCATGCCTGTACGGTAGAAGACGATGCCTTCATCGGCATGGGCTCAATATTGCTCGATGGATCACTCGTGGAAAGCGGCGCCATGGTGGCAGCCGGTGCGCTGGTGACACCCAACAAGCGGGTGCTCAAGGGTGAGTTATGGGGTGGGTCGCCCGCCAAATGCATGCGCCCGCTCAAGCCTGATGAGCTCGAGTACTTCAAGGTCGTCGAGGATACCTACGCCCGGCTCGGCGCAGAGCACAAAATGGAACAGTCCTAACTTTTCTTAAGCACCTTTAGCCAATGAGGAAATCCGTCACCAGTTTGGCGACCTGCGCCGGGTTCTCAAGATGCGCGGCATGGCCGGCACCCTTGATGACCTCAGGGCCTTTTGCGCCCTTGATCCCCTTGGCATAAGCCTCGGCAATGGCGCGTGGCACGAAGCGGTCGTGTTCGCCGGTGATCACCAATGCGGGGCAGGTGATGCGGCGCAGCCGGTTGATCAATGCCCGATGATAAAAATAGGGCGGCTTGAAACCGATGAACGAGCCGAACCGCAGCATTTGATAGCGGCGTACTTCATCGTCGATCTCACCGCGCCCGTCGGGAAACAATTCATTTGCCAGCGGCGCATCGGCATCGGCAAACAGCATGGCGCGGAGGTCATCGTATTCGATGCCGCGTGCCGCCTGGGCCATCATGAACACGTCACCGATCAGCGCGCCCGGCACGAAGAGGCCCGAGGCGCCGATCAAACTCAGCGATGAAATTTTTTCCGGGTGGCGTACAGCGATTTCGGCCGCGATCCAGCCGCCCATGCAATGACCGACCAGGTCAAAACGCTCGAGCCCAAGCGCGTCAAAGGCTTCCAGGTAGTGAAACACTGCGTCCTCGATCGTCATCAGGTCGGGATATTCCGCCGTCTCACCGCAACCGGGATGGGCCGGGGCAATCAAATGACGCCCGTTGGCAATCGCCTCATGAAAAGGGAAGGGGGTGTCCTTGACACCGTGCAAATCGGCGAAGCCATGCAGATAGACCAGAGGCGCGCCGCTGCCCGATTCAAACAGGCCAAGCTTGCGCCCGGCAATGTCGAGGGTCCGTGAACTCATGCTGGCCTCCTTGCGACGGCGCCGGCTTCCGCCATCTCCTCTTCCGATTCGGGGAAGCGTTCGGCAAAGACTTTGGCCGAATATTCACGCAGCCTCGGGGCCACTTCTTCAGCGAAGCGTTTCATGGACGCCCGGGTAATGTCGTCAGGCATGTTGCCTATATGGAACTGGATCAGGAGATTGCCGACTTCAGAGGCATCGACCAACTCGCAAAGCCGCTCGAAGACCGTATCGGGGCCGCCCACGATGATGGAGTTGGAGCTTTCCAATTCTTCCCAGCTTTCGGCGTCGCCCAATAGTTTGCGTCCGGGCTGGGTGGCTTCTAGATATTGCCGCCAGGCCTTGGTCGGGATATAGGGCACGCCGGGACCAAAGGTAAGCTGGCGCCCCTCGGTCCGTAAATGACCTTTGAGACAGTTCTTGAGGAAATACCAAA
>JBLHLO010000311.1:0-3032 GCA_047621105.1 Alphaproteobacteria bacterium | reverse complement strand
ATTGACGATGCTGAGCATCATTTCGGCTTCTTCTTCGTAAGGGATGTGGCGTGGTTTATCGATCATGATGTGCCTCCTCGGGTTTATTTAATGGGCGCGTTCGTAGGGTGGGCGCCCCTATTTCCACATTTTATATATAAGAATAGGAGGGTCGTTTTAAAAGGGATGTTTTGCACCTTGTCTATAGCCCCGTGCGCCCCTAGCTTCGGGATAGGTTGAAGATTGATGCTAAGGATCGTAGTTCAGTGAATTCCCCCTATCACGGTGACGCCGCGCTGGAGCGGTTGCTGGCTCGCCAAGGTAAATCCGCGCGGATGCGCCGCGCCGGCGACATACGGGCCCTGATCCGGGGCGTGCTGGCCGCCCCCCCGGGGCTGGATCCCCATGCTTGGCTTGGGCTGGTAACGGCCCGGCCGCCGCGCGCGCTCCGGGAACAATTGATCGCTTTGAAGGCACATATAGCCGGTGCTGCGGCCCAGACGGGACAGCTGCCCATAGAAGACCGCTTAATCCGATTGCGGGCGCGTCTTAAAGCGCAAGGCGTCGATGGCTTTATCGTGCCCCGCGCCGATGCCCATCAGGGCGAATACGTCCCTGCCTGCGCCCAGCGGCTGCAATGGTTGACCGGTTTTTCCGGTTCGGCGGGACTAGCGTTAGTGCTGGACAGCCAGGCGGCGTTATTTGTCGATGGGCGCTATACCTTGCAGGCGCGGGGGGAGGTGGATGCCAAATCCTTTTCCATCCAGCATATCGCGCGCCGTGGGCCTGCTGGTTGGATCGTGGCCAATATGGGCCGGGGTCGTGTGCTCGGTTATGACCCCTGGTTGCTGACGCCCCGTGACGTCACCCGCTTCGCCGCCGCCTGCGCTAAGGCCGGTGCCAGTCTAAAGCCGCTGGCCCGTAATCCGGTGGACGCGATCTGGCGTGACCGCCCCGCTGCACCCATTGCCCCGGTGCGCCCGCTCGCCACCGTCTATGCCGGTGAAACCGCAGATGCAAAGCGAATCAAGATTGCCGCTGGGCTGGCCGCTGACGGCATTGATGCCGCTGTCCTCACGGCGCCCGATTCGATTGCCTGGCTCCTCAATATCCGGGGGGGCGATGTGGAAAATTCACCGCTGGCGCTGGCCTTCGCCCTGATTGGTCGGGACGGGAAAGTGCAGCTGTTCACCGACCCGCGCAAATTGCTCGGGGAAACCGAAAAACATTTGGGCACTGGTGTCGCAGTACATTCTTTCGATGGTTTGGGAAAAGCGCTCGATGTCCTGGGACGCAAAAAGCGCGTCGTCCTGGCCGACCCGGCGAGTGCGCCCGAATGGGTCTTCCGCCGCCTGCGCCGTGCGGGTGCCGGCATCCGTGACGGGGTTGATCCCTGTCAAATGGCCAAGGCCTGCAAGAATAAGGTCGAACTTAAAGGGATTCGCGCTGCCCATATGCGCGATGGGATGGCCCTAACGCGCTTCCTGGCCTGGCTCGCGGTTCGGGCGGCGAAGGGCGGCCTGACAGAAATGGCGGCGGCGGATGTGTTGGAGGGGATGCGG
The DNA here is from genome assembly GCA_047621105.1 of Alphaproteobacteria bacterium. Taxonomy (GTDB): domain Bacteria; phylum Pseudomonadota; class Alphaproteobacteria; order SMXQ01; family SMXQ01; genus WHSO01. Next base: position 1,491 of record JBLHLO010000311.1, on the reverse strand, counting down.
GCGGAAAATGACCGCTTTCAGGGGCTCTCCTTTCCCACCATTTCCGGCGCCGGGGCGCATGGCGCCATCGTCCATTACCGGGTCACGCAAGCGACCGACCGGCAGTTGAAGCCGGGAGAGATTTATCTCCTCGATTCTGGGGCGCAATATCTGGATGGGACGACCGACGTCACCCGCACATTGTTCATTGGTGGCGGTAAAAAACCGACCGCAGCGATGAAGGATCACTTCACCCGCGTGCTCAAGGGCCATATCACGCTGGGCGCGGCGCGGTTCCCCGAAGGGACCTCGGGCTCGCAGCTCGATGTGCTGGCCCGCCACGCCCTATGGCAGGCCGGACTCGAATACGATCATGGCACGGGCCACGGGGTTGGCCATTACCTCAATGTCCATGAAGGCCCGCATCGCATTTCCCAGATGCCCAATGCGGTGGCTTTGCGCCCCGGCATGGTGGTGTCTAATGAGCCGGGTTATTACAAGCCGGGCGCTTATGGGATTCGGATTGAAAGCTTGGTGGCGGTGCGTGCCGACGGCACCGGCACGGGCGGGCGCAAGATGCATGCCTTTGAGACCCTGACCCTTGCCCCAATCGAGCGCGCGCTGATCGATGTGAAGTTGCTATCGCCCGCCGAACGCGCCTGGCTCGATGCGTATCATGCCCGGGTGCGCAAAGTGATCGGCCCAAAACTGGATGCAAAATCCCGGGCTTGGCTGAACAAGGCGACGGCGAAAATATAGGCTCGGTTAAAGCCCTGCTATTTCCCGCCAGTCGTCTTCCGACAAAACATTGACGCCTAGCTCGGCTGCCTTCTTGGCCTTTGATCCGGCGTCAGCACCAGCCACCAGATAATCGGTCTTTTTCGATACTGATCCCGCGACCTTGGCACCAAGTGCTTCGGCCTTGGCCTTGGCTTCTTTGCGGCCCATGGAGGTAAGCGTGCCGGTAAACACGATGGTTTTGCCACTCAGCGGAGAATCGGCAGCTTCGGGGATGACGGCATCTTCGATGGTGAGAATTTGTTGGAGGTCATTGAGCACATCGCGGTTATGGGGTTCGGCAAAGAATCCCAGAATATCATCGGCCATGGAGGGGCCGATGCCGTCAATCGCCGTGAGTTCGGCGTAGGCCTCGGCGTTGCGTTCCTCTGCCGCCGTCATGGCGGCGCGCCACTGATCGAAGCTGTGATAGGTGCGTGCCAGCAGCTTGGCCGTAGCTTCGCCGACTTGGCTGATGCCCAGTGCGTAGATAAACCGCTCAAGGCTGATCGTCTTGCGTTCCTCGAGCGCGGTGAGCAAATTCACTACTGATTTTTCGCCCCAGCCCTCACGTGCTGCGATCTCATCCCGCTTTGCCGATAGACGGAAGATGTCGCCGGGCAGTTTGATCAGGCCATCGTCCCAGAAGGTTTCGATATGCTTGCCGCCAAGCCCTTCGATGTCGAAGGCATCGCGGGACACGAAATGTTTGAGCCGCTGAACGGCTTGGGCCGG
>JBLHLO010000310.1:0-3034 GCA_047621105.1 Alphaproteobacteria bacterium | reverse complement strand
ACAGCAGCAAAAATATCGGCGCTTAAACTCCCGCCTGTACATTGCGCTCTAACAATCCCTGCCTGAAAGTGTCCGCCTGAAAGTTTCTGTGACGACCGCTCTATCCGGCCGTGCCTGCGGCAATCACCTTCTTCATCACCGTCGGCAAAGCGTAATCGCCAAGGCCGGCACGCTTGATCCAAACCACATCCGAACCGAAGACCCGCGCCTGGGCGCGCGTAAACTTGGCTATGCACACGTTAAGCTCAAGACGGAAATGGGTGAATACGTGAACGACCTGGCCCGCCGTCTGCCAATCTCCAGGAACCGGAGGGGCAGCATCAAAATTGCCGTCCTCGATCCAATCGCTCGACGGGATTTCCCACATTCCCCCCAACAGGCCGGTTTCGGGGCGGCGGCGCAACAATAGCGCACCGGACTTATCATGGACGAGCCAGGCAACGGCGCGTCGCGTCGGGCGCGGCACTTTCTTGGCCCGCTTGGGCAGATCCGCGGCGATACCCTGGGCACGACCCGCACAAAATTTGGCCACCGGACAAACCAGACAGTTCGGCGAGCGCGGCGTACAGATCGTCGCCCCGAGATCCATCATCGCCTGGGCGTAATCGCCGGGCCGCGGATTGGGCCCAGTGGCGGGCGAAAGCCCCGCCGCCAAATCAACGAGCTGCGGTTTGACACCGGGCAGCGGCGCCGTAAGGGCATAGAGCCGGGCGATCACACGTTCCACATTTCCATCGACAACGGTGGCGGGAATATCAAAGGCGATTGCCGAAATCGCGGCGGCGGTATAAGGGCCGATACCGGGCAATACCAACAAGCCCTCAAGCTCGGGCGGGAAAATACCGCCAAGCTCGCGGGAGACCATTTCGGCACATTTCTTGAGATTGCGGGCGCGGGCGTAATAACCAAGACCTTGCCATTCGGTCAGCACCGCGTCCAAAGGCGCTGCGGCGAGGGCATGGACATCCGGCCAACGGGTCATAAAGCGGGTGAAATAAGGGCCGACGGTGGCGACGGTGGTTTGCTGGAGCATGATTTCCGACAGCCACACGCGATAGGGATCTGCCCGTATGCCCGGGGCCGCCCGCCACGGCAGGTGACGCCGGGCAGAATCGTACCAAGTGAGCATGGCGACGGCAAAAGCGCCAGCGTCGACCGATCCGGCAGATTCAACGCCGCTAGAGTCAACCTTGGCGATGCCCGCCTTTGGGCCGGTTTTTCGTGATGTTGTGCGGGGGTCCCCGCGTGAGGCTTTGCGCGCGGTCATTTCCGGTTCATCATGGCCAAGTTATTTCGCCCACGCCAGTGTTAGGGACCCAGAAGCTAAAAATGAACGACAGCGGCCAAAAGTCCGGCACAATCCGGCGCGGCATGAGGACGCTCGGCAATAGCGTCACCCGCATCAGTTCGTCCGCCATGCGCCGGCGCGGCTTCGCCGAAGCCGCCATCCTCACGAATTGGGATACGATCGTCGGCCAGCAACTAGCCGATCACAGCCAACCATCGCGCATCGTCTTTCCCCGCGGCGAACGCGCCGGCGGAACGCTGCACCTGCGCATTTCAAGCGCCTTTGCCCCCGATATCCAGCATCTTTCTCCGCAGATCGTTGAGCGCATCAATGGCCATTTCGGTTATGCCGCCATTGCACGCCTTGAACTGCACCAAGGCTGGGTCACCGCACCGGACCGGGGGCAACCAGCGCCTGAAGCTGAGATCATCCCCACGCCCAACCCGTCACTGACCGAGGCCATCGCCAAGGTCGAGGGCGAAGAATTGGGGGCGGCGCTCGACCGGCTGGCCCAGGCGCGGGCCCAATCCCTAGCTAAGGCCCTAGCTAAGGCCCAAGCGAAGACTCCGGTCAACACGGCACCCAAAACTGAAGCTAAAACCCCAGATACCGGCCCAGAAAGCCCATCGCGCCACGGGAATTGACCTCGTGGGCTCATCATTTCGCCCTGCGGGGCCGCTGGCTGAACACATTTATTTCTGGGGATAAGCACGATTCATCGCTGGACGGGTCCACGGCGCCAACGCTATATTTTGTGGCTAGGAGCGAAAAATGCGTAACATATTGACAATTCTTGGCGGCATTGCGGTTCTGGCTATTGGCGGCGTCGCCGTCTACCAATGGCAGGGAGGCCCTGCGGCCCCACCCCCCGCGCCCGCTGCTCAGGCCACGGGCGCCACCCCGGATGAAACAGCCCGCGCCCGGGCCATCTCGGCGGATGATTTCACCATCGGCAAAGCCGATGCGCCGATCACGATTATCGAATACGCCTCGCTCACCTGCCCCCATTGCGCCGATTTCCATGTAAACGTGCTGCCCAAGCTGAAGGCCGCCTATATCGATACCGGCAAGGTCCGCATCGCGTTTCGCGATTTTCCTCTCGATCAGGCAGGGCTGGCCGCCGCCATGGTGGCGCGTTGCGCCGGGCGTGAACGCCACAACGGCCTGCACGACCTGTTCTTCACCCGCCAACGCGAATGGAGCACCGCCGCCGATCCAATTACCGCCATGGCAAAACTGGCCGCCCTGGCCGGCATGAGCGCCACCGAAGTTCAGGCTTGCCTCAATAAAGAAGACGTCCAGAACGCGACAACGGGCCAGCGCCTGCTCGCAGAAAAAGTTTTTGAGATCAATGCCACCCCCAGCTTCATTATCCAGGGCAAAAAACATTCGGGCGGCATGACATTTGAACAATTCAAGGCGGTGCTCGATCCGCTGATCGCCAAAACCGCCAAGTAGAAAGTCGCCTCAATCAGGCGCTCCCAGAAAGGTACGCGCGTGCAGTTTAATAAGCTTACGCTCTCGGGCTTCAAGTCCTTCGTCGATGAAACCGAGCTTTTGATCGAACCCGGCACCACCGGCATCGTCGGCCCCAACGGTTGCGGCAAGTCCAACCTGGTTGACGCCATGCGCTGGTGCATGGGCGAAATTTCCGCCCGCAAGCTGCGCGGCGAAGGCATGGACGACATTATCTTCGGCGGCACCGTCAACCGCCCGGCCCGCAACATGGCCCAAGTAACACTGCAC
>JBLHLO010000309.1:0-3040 GCA_047621105.1 Alphaproteobacteria bacterium | reverse complement strand
GGCACACAAGGCAAGGCCTGCGCCTGTCTTCCCAAACCAGCCAAACCGGGATGGAGAAGTCCTTCATGACCAATATGCCGACCTCCACGAACGCACCGAAGGTCGCCGATTACATGGCGCAGCGCTTGATCACGTTGACGCCGGGCCTGAACATCATCAAGGCCATGGACATCCTCTTGGACAAACGAATTTCTGCCGCCCCCGTGGTCGACGACAAAGGTCGGCTGATCGGTGTGCTGTCCAAAAAAGACTGTCTCAAAGTTGCGTTTACGGGAAGCTATCATCAAGAATGGGGGGGGTCGGTAGCCGACTTCATGTCCCAAAAGGTCGAGACCATGGAGGCCGACACCGACATCGTCACCGCCGCGAAAAAGTTTCTTGATGGGCCCTATCGCGTTTTTCCAGTTTTACGCGATGGCCGATTGGCCGGCATGATCAGCCGCCACGACATCCTCAGGGCCCTGAGCGAGCAGTGGTAGGGACCCCAACACTAGGTAAATAACAGCCTGTCCCGATCCCCAGAGGGCATGGACCGGGCGATCGCGGGAAAGCGCGTTCACAGGGGGCTTTGGTGAGTGGGTGCGGGCGGCCAGGAGAGCCCTCTAAAAATCGATGCAGCGGCCCCTTTTTTCCCAATCGCCATAACGGGTTGGGTCGGTCTCTGACGCATCGGGCGCGGGCGCGTCGGGCTTGGCCTCCGGGACCGGCGATGATTCTTCCGTCTTTGCCTTATTTGGCGCGGGCGGCTGCGGCGGACGGGCGCGAGCGGGGCCCTGGGCGGCAGGGACAGGTGAATTTTTCAGTGTGCCTAACGGTCCATCAGACATGTCGATAGCCTTGCCTTCTTTAAAGTTCTTTAAACGGCCCCTTGAACGTCACGAGCCCCCAATCTAAGTAACTTGCAGGGGAATTGCACTCCCGGTGTTTTCGTGCCCCAGCGTTTTAGAACTAAGACAGGCCATATGGGTTACCTCCGCACGACAATTCTACTTTCCGCCATCATGGCGCTGTTTCTGGCCATCGGCTTTATGCTTGGCGGCGAAGCAGGCATGGTCATCGCCTTCGTCATCGCCGGGGCGATGAATCTGTTCGCCTATTGGAATTCGGACCGCATGGTTCTTTCCATGTATGGTGCGCGCGAGGTCAACCGGGCTTCGGCGCCGGGGCTTTACGGCATTATCGAACAGCTTGCCGCCAATGCCGAACTGCCGATGCCGCGTGTCTATATCATCGACAATGATCAACCCAATGCCTTCGCCACCGGCCGCAACCCGGAAAATTCGGCGGTCGCCGCCACAACCGGCCTGATGGAACGGCTGAGCCATGAAGAAGTCGCCGCCGTTATGGCCCATGAATTAGCCCATGTGAAAAATCGCGACACCTTAATCCAAACCATCACCGCGACCATCGCCGGGGCCATCGGCATGCTGGCCAGTTTTGCTTTCTTCTTTGGCGGCAATAGTCGCAACAACCCACTAGGCATTGTCGGCGTGATTTTAGTGATGATCTTAGCCCCCTTCATGGCGATGCTGGTCCAGATGGCCATTTCACGGACTCGCGAATACGAAGCCGATCGTATCGGCGCCATCATCTGCGGCCAACCACTATGGCTTGCCTCGGCGCTGGAACGGATCGAGTCCACCGCCGGCGATATCGACAATGAAGTCGCCGAACACAATCCCGCGACGGCACATATGTTCATCATTAATCCGCTTCATGCCCATGCGGTAGACGGCCTGTTTTCGACCCATCCCGCGACCCGCAACCGTGTGCGCCGCCTCAAGGAAATGGCCGGCACCACGGGGCCATGGGATTGATGGGGGATTGATGGTCCAGACTCCAAAGATACGGCCGACACCACGGGGGCCAAAACCGGCTAGCGCCAAATCTGCTTCTCCCGATCCCCGTCGCGCGGCACTTACCGCGCTCGACCGTGTGCTGGAGCACGGTGAGGCGCTCGAACCAGCACTTGCAAACGCCCCCGGCTACGCCACCCTCACCTCCCGTGACCGCGCGTTTGCCCGGCTGCTTACGGCAACCGTGTTGCGCCGGCTGGGTGAAACGAACCTGCTGATTGATGCCCTGATCGAGCGGCCCCTGCCATCGCGCGCCCGCAGCCTTCGGCATTTACTGGCACTTGGTATCGTCCAATTAGTGCATCTCAAGACGCCCGCCCATGCCGCTGTCGCCACGAGCGTCGACCTTGCTGATCGCCTCCGCCTTAGCCGCTTCAAGGGCTTGGTCAACGCCGTCCTGCGCCGCTGCGCACGCGAAGTGGCGACGCTGAATGAAGGCCTTGATGCCGCCCGCGTCAATACGCCCGATTGGCTATGGCAGGCATGGAGCAATGCTTACGGCGAAGAAACGGCGCGGCACATCGCCACCGCTCATCTTATCGAACCGCCGCTCGACCTGACCCCGCGCGATCCGGACGACAGCAAAAGGCTTGCCGCGCTGCTCGATGCAGAGCTTTTAGCTACCGGCAGCCTCCGCCGCGCGCCGGGCGGAGTGATTAGCGATCTTGCCGGCTATGAAGACGGCACATGGTGGGTCCAGGATGCCGGCGCCGCCCTACCGGCACGGCTATTGGGCGATGTGCGGGGCAAGCGTATTCTTGATCTATGTGCCGCACCCGGCGGCAAAACCCTGCAACTGGCCGCCGCCGGCGCCAAGGTTACGGCGGTTGATCAATCGGCCGAACGGTTAAGGCGCCTGGCCAGCAATCTTAGCCGGGCCGGACTTTCCGCCGAACTGGTGGCCGCCGATGGCCGGTCTTTTGATGCGGCCCCCTTTGACGGGGTGCTTCTCGATGCCCCCTGCAGCGCCACCGGCACCATCCGCCGCCATCCTGATATCGCCTGGACCAAAACGGCCGGTGATATCACCAGGCTCGGCCCTCTCCAGGACGCACTTTTGGCCAACGCCGCACGCCTAACCCGGCCAGGGGGAACCCTGGTCTACGCCGTCTGCTCCCTCCAGCCCGAGGAGGGCGCGGCCCGCGTAGAGGGCTTTCTTGCCGGTCATGATGGCTTTGCCCGGT
>JBLHLO010000308.1:0-3059 GCA_047621105.1 Alphaproteobacteria bacterium | reverse complement strand
CCCCGCTGATTTTTGGTGTTTTTCTTATTTCCTAAGAGTTTACACCCAGCCCCCGGCTCCGGCAACGGGAGAACCAAAGGAATTCAGGCAGTTGCACGGGCGTTACAACTGACTATTGTCAAGGGCTTAGCGGGCATTAGCCCACCCCACCTGCCGACCCCTGAGGGACCAACCCCTTGTCCACCAAGGACTATTCAAACAATCCCATAATTGCCGGCATACGCGCCAACCCAGAGGGCTGGATGGTGGTCTTCGTCATGTTTCTGGCGCTCAGCATGGTATCTACTACCCGTGCCTCGATTGGCCTCGCCATGCCGTCACTGGAAACGGAAATGGGCTGGTCCAAAAGCTTTATCTCCACGGTGGTCGCTTGTGCCCTGATCGGCATGGCGATCATGAGCCCGCTGGTCGGCAACCTGCTCGACAAATTCGGCCCGCGTCTAATTATGATGGCCGGGCTCAGCGTGACCGCCTTCGCGCTTATCCTATCGTCACAAGTCACCTCCCCCCTGCAATTTATGATCTTCTATGCCGTATTTGCCGGTATTGGCTTTGGCATCGTTTCCAAGGGGGTCGCTTCGGCCACCATCGCCCGGTATTTCGACCACAACAGAGGCTTTGCCGTCGGCATCGCCAATGCCGGCTCAACTGCAGGGCATATTGCCCTGTTGCCGGTCATGGCATTGATCCTGACCACCTTCGGCTGGCGCTACGGTTACATATTCCTGGCCGTCATCTGTATCGTGCTGGTACCGGTTGTCTTTATCTTGATCAAACCCGAAAAACCCGGCGCTCAACATGCCAAGGGGCGCCCCGGGGCCGACGAAATTGTTCCCGATGGGCTTAAGGGCAAGCTGAAGATGCTGTTCACCAACCGCACCTATCTGGCGTTGCTCGGCAGTTATACGATCTGCGGCTTCACCGCGACCGGTATGATCGACACCCATTTCATCCCCTATGCCATTGCTTGCGGCATCCCCGTGGTCGTCAGCGCCACCGCTTACGGCGTGTTGGCGGCCTTCAACATGATCGGCATGGCACTGGCAGGCTGGCTATCGGATCGCATCAACCGACCGATCCTGCTTGCAGTCATTTATGTGATGCGCGGATTGAGCTATATCATCCTCTTGATGGTGCCAGCCTATGACGCCAATTTGATATGGGTGTTCGCGGTAATGTTTGGAATCTTCGACTATTCCACTATCCCGGTCACTACTTCCCTGGTCGCGTCCCATGTCGGGATTCGCATCATCGGCCTGTCTATCGGCATCCTCGCTATGTTCCATTCCGCCGGGGCGGCGTTCGGGGCCTTCCTCGGTGGGTACCTGTTTGATGCCTTCGCCAAATATGATGGGGTCTGGATCTCCGCCGTGACAGTCGCCATGATCGCTGGCATGTTGGCCCTCACCATCAAGGAAAACCGTCCATCGCGTGGGCTTCGCCGTTCCCTCCCCGTGGCCCAGGCCCAAGCAGAGGCATAAAAATAAGGTTTAAAGGAACATGGCCCGAACCTTTCTCGTTTCCCTAACCTGTGACGACCGCACCGGCTTGATCGCCGCCGTTACCGGACGCCTGTTCGATCTTGGCGGCAATTTGGGTGATACGAATTTTGCCTTCTTGGGTACCGGTGCGACATTCACATCATTGGTAGAACTCCCCGATCATTTTGATGCTGCTGCGGTGCGGGGCGAACTCACGGCACTTAAGGAGACCGAAGGGGCCGAAATCGAAGTTACCCTCACCGATCGCCCCACCGCTCATGACCCCATGGGGGCGGCAAGCCATGTCGTCACCGTAGCCGGCGGCGATCAGCCAGGATTAATTGCCCGCGTTGCAGAAGTCTTCGGAGAATTCGGTGCCAATATCATCAATATGGAAGCCGGCCGCGAACGCGGCGTCTATGCCATGCGTTTTGCCGTTTCTATCCCTGATGACGCGGCTGAAAAATGCTTAGCAACCGTTGCCAACACCGCCGAGGGCATGAACCTCACCTGCTACTGGCGGAAAACCGATAGCATCCAGTCCTCATGAACCTCATTTTCTTTGCCATCATCGCGATTGCCTTCGCCGTCACCGGGGTGCGCCAAATCCTGTGGACACCCCCCGCAACCGCACCCAGTGCAACTATCGCCACTGACGCGCTGTCGCCGATGGCCATGCTTGCCAAGGGCATGATCGATCAGGCCAGTGCTTCTGTTACCTTGGCGATTGGCCTCGTCGGCGTCATGGCACTGTTTCTGGGACTGATGAAGGTAGCCGAAGCGGGCGGCCTATTGGTTATTATCGCCCGCACCATCCGGCCACTGATGACACGGCTGTTTCCCGAAGTGCCCGCCGATCACCCGGCCATGGGCGCGATGATCCTCAACTTTTCGGCCAATGTCCTGGGGCTCGGCAATGCGGCAACGCCGTTTGGTATCCGCGCCATGCAGGAACTCGACAACCTCAACCCCCATAAAGGCACGGCGTCAAACGCCATGGTGCTGTTCCTGGCGATCAACACCTCTGCCATTACATTGCTACCAACCGGGGTCATTGCGTTGCGCGCCGCCGCCGGCTCTGTCGATCCCGCGGCGATCGTGCCGACCACCCTATTTGCCACTATCTGTTCGACCACCATCGCGATCTGCGCTGCTAAGCTTTATCAACGGTTTTCGCCGTTGCCCGATCTAGCCAGTGCTACCCCACATCCCCCCCTCACCCAGACGACTGACATTGTCGCTGCCGACCCCACTCAGGATGCGGGCGATCCGCCGCCCATCAATGCCGCCGATGCGGCAACGGCCTATCCCGCCTGGGTCTCGGTCCTCGTCCTGGGGCTGATCGTTGCCCTAATCCCGGTAACGATCCTTTGGGGGCGCGTCATCAGCCCATGGATTATTCCCGGCCTGATGGTGGCACTCCTGTCCTTTGGCATGGCCCGCCGTGTACCGGTCTATGAAATGTTCGTAGAAGGCGCCAAGGAAGGCTTCAATGTCGCCATTCGCATTATCCCCTATCTGGTCGCGATCCTCGTCGCCATCGCCATGCTGCGCGCATCGGGCACACTCGAATTGTTT
>JBLHLO010000307.1:0-3110 GCA_047621105.1 Alphaproteobacteria bacterium | reverse complement strand
ACCTTGAACTTGAAGCCCGCTTCGCGCGCCGTGCCAAACTCGGTGAGGTGATTGAACTGCTGCATTGGGACATGGCGGTGCTGATGCCTGATGGCGGTGCAGCTGCGCGTGGTGATCAGCTCTCGGCGCTTAAAATGATGTCCCATGACATGATGTCTGACCCGGCGCTCGGCGATTATTTTGATGCGGCCGAGGCTGATCGCATGCTGGATAAGTGGCAGCAGGCCAATTTGCGCGAAATGCGTCATGCTTGGCTGCGCACCAATGCGGTCGATAAGGCGCTGGTGGAAAAGCGCTCCGATGCGGCGCTGCGCTGCGAGATGATTTGGCGCGATGCCAAGGCCGAAGCCGATTACGCGATGGTGCGCCCGGCCCTTGAAGAAGTGCTGTCGCTGGAGCGCGAACGCGCCAGCCAGCTCGGCGTCGCGTTGAAGCTGTCGCCCTATGACGCGCTGCTCGATGGCTATGAGCCGGGTGGGCGGGCGGCTGAAATCGATGTGATCTTCGATGAGCTTGCCCGCTTCCTGCCGGGTTTTATTGACCAGGTGCTGGCCCGTCAGGCGGCGAAGCCTGAGCCGCTGCCGTTGCCGGGGCCGTTCCCGCTCGACGCCCAGCGTGTACTCTGCCGCAAGTTGATGGGGGCGGTGGGTTTTGATTTTCATCACGGGCGTCTTGATGAAAGCCATCATCCATTCTGCAGTGGCGTGCCCGACGATATTCGCCTGACCACCCGATATGATGAAGGCGACTTCATGCCCGGCATCATGGGCGTGCTGCATGAGACCGGCCATGCGCTCTATGAGCAGGGGTTGCCCAAGGATTGGCGTCATCAGCCGGTGGGCGAAGCGCGCGGCATGTCGGCCCATGAAAGCCAATCTTTGATGATTGAAATGCAGGCGGCGCGCTCACGCGAATTCATCGCCTATGCCGCGCCCGAGATGCGTGCGGCCTTTGGCGGCGACGGCCCGGCCTGGAACGCCGATAACATCTATGCTCATTACACAAGGGTCGCGCGCTCGATGATCCGCGTCGATGCCGATGAAGTGACCTATCCCGCTCATATTATTCTGCGCACCCGGCTGGAGCGCGCCTTGATCGGCGGCGATATGACCCTGCGTGATCTGCCCGCGGCCTGGAACGACGGGATGAAGGAACTTTTGCACATCGTGCCCAAGGACGATTCCGAAGGGTGTCTGCAGGATATCCATTGGTACTCGGGCTCTTGGGGCTATTTCCCGACCTATACGCTGGGGGCGATGACTGCGGCGCAGCTTTTCCATGCGGCCAAACAGGCCGTGCCGGATATCCCGGCGGGGCTGGTGCGGGGCGATTTCAAGCCGCTGATGGGCTGGCTGCGCGCCCATGTCCATGGTCAGGGATCAAAGCTGGCAATCGGAGAATTGCTGACCGAAGCCACCGGCCGCCCCCTGGAGCCGGCGGCCTTCGAGGCCCATTTGACCGAGCGCTACCTTGCCTGAGCCATCCTTGGCGGTTAGTCTCTAGCCCGCTTTTGAGGCTTGTTTTTTAAGGGACTATATCGGCCCCCAAGGGGCATGAGGACTGATCGTTGCGTTACATTTCTACCCGGGGCACCGCGCCCGTTCTTGATTTTGCCGATGCCTTGCTGGCGGGCCTGGCCCGTGACGGTGGGTTGTATGTGCCGGAATCCTGGCCACAGATGAGCGCCGACGACATCCGTGCGCTCAGCGGTGTCTCCTATGCCGATGCCGCTTATCGCGTCACCCGGCCGTTCATCGGCGACGCCATTTCTGAAGCCGATTACCGCAAGATCATTGACGACACCTATGCTGGTTTCGATCATGCCGCCGTCGCGCCGCTGAAAGAACTGGCGCCCAACCTCTGGCTGCTCGAGCTGTTTCACGGGCCGACCATCGCGTTCAAGGATTACGCGATGCAGCTGTTGGGCAATCTGTTCAACCATGTGCTCGCCGCGCGCGGGCGCCGGGCGACCATTGTCGGCGCCACTTCGGGCGATACCGGCTCGGCGGCGATCGAAGCCTTCAAGGGCCGCGATGCGATTGATATCTTCATCCTCTATCCGCACGGGCGGGTGTCGGAGGTCCAGCGTCGGCAGATGACCACGGTCGGCGCGGGGAATGTCCATGCCCTGGCGGTGGAAGGGACATTTGATGATTGTCAGGCGATCCTCAAGGCGTTGTTCAACGATATCGCGTTCCGCGACGAAATTGCCCTGTCGGGGGTTAATTCGATCAATTGGGCGCGGATTTTGGGCCAGATTGTCTATTATTTCGTGGCAGGGGCCGCTTTGGGGGCCCCCGACCGCAAGCTGGCCTATGCCGTGCCCACCGGGAATTTCGGCAATATCTACGCCGGCTTCGTCGCCAGCCAGATGGGCTTGCCCATTTCTAGGCTGGTGCTTGCGACCAACGCTAATGATATCCTCTCGCGCATGTTGGATACGGGTCTCATGAAAAAGGGCGCGGTGACGCCGTCACTGTCGCCATCCATGGATATTCAGGTGGCAAGCAATTTCGAACGCTTCCTGTTCGATCTTGTGGGCCGCGATGGGGCCCGGGTGGCACAGAAAATGGCAGGGTTTACCGACACCGACGAATTGCCCCTCGATGAAGCCCAATGGGCCCGCGCGCGGGAGGTGTTTGCGTCCTTCCGCCTGGATGATGCGGGCACGATCAACGAAATCCGTGACACCCTAGAGGCCACCGGTGAGGTGCTTGATCCCCATTCGGCGATCGGCGTTGCCGGGGCGCGGGCGTATATGATTGATAATCCTTCTCAGCCTATAGTATCGATCGCCACCGCCCATCCGGCCAAGTTCCCCGATGCGGTTAAGCGGGCCACCGGCCGGGTGCCCGAATTGCCGCCGCATATGGCCGATCTTTATACACGCACAGAAAATTTCACGGTGATCGCTAACGATATGGACGCGATCAAATCAACCATTCGTCAACGGCTCGGGAGCGGCACATGAGTATTCAGGTTACCCGCTTAGCCAATGGGCTCACCATTGCTACCGACCATATGGATGGGATCGAAACGGCAGCCATTGGCGTTTGGGTCGGTATCGGTGCGCGCCACGAAGCGCCGGAGATCAATGGCGTTTCGCACAT
>JBLHLO010000306.1:0-3119 GCA_047621105.1 Alphaproteobacteria bacterium | reverse complement strand
ATCCCGGTATCTGGTGCTCGGTCGGTGTCCATCCCCACGAAGCTGAAATGGCCGCCGATCTCATGACTGGGACCCTGGTCGCGGAGAGTAATCACCCCAAGGTCATCGGGATCGGCGAAACCGGGCTCGATTTCTATTATGAGCATTCGCCCCGCGATGTGCAGGAACAGGTCTTTCGTGCACACATCACGGCGGCACGCGAAACCCAGCTGCCGATCATCGTCCATACCCGTGATGCTGACGCTGATACCGTGAGAATCCTCAAAGAGGAGCAAGAGAAGGGGGGGTTTCCCGGCGTCATTCACTGCTTTTCCGCCGGATCAGAGGTCGCGGAAGCGGCGCTCGACTGCGGCATGTATATCTCGTTTTCCGGGATCGTGACCTTCAAGAATGCTGTTGCCGTGCGTGATGTCGCCGAAAAGGTGCCGCTTGACCGTCTATTGGTGGAAACCGATTCGCCCTATCTGGCGCCGGTGCCGGTCCGCGGCAAACGGTGCGAACCCGCTTTTACCGCCCATACGGCCGGTTTCCTGGCCGACCTGCGGGGCCTGACGGCCGAGGCCCTGGCCAAGACCACCAGTGATAACTTTTTCACACTGTTTTCCAAGGCGGACCGGGCCGAACTGCCCAACTAACCCCTCAGGCCGGGTCTGAAACGATCACATTCAATACGGCCTGGCGTTTTTCCACCATCACGGCTTTTACGGCCCTTTCAAGGGCTGGCAGCATTTGCGCCGGATCTCTGACTTGTTCGCCGTAACCCCCTGAAACCTCAACCATTTTCTCATAATTCTGGTCAACGGTGAAATGCGACAGTGGCATCTGATTGGCTTTTGATGCGTAACCATCTGGCTGCATCCGAAGGGTTGCCCCGCGCACGGCCTGCCAGCGCTGGTTGTTGAAAACAATGGTCAGGATCGGCAGTTTCTGCTCTGCCGACACGTAATGGGCGGAAATTGGGACATTGAACATGTAAGCCCCATCGCCGTGGACCCCGACGACCAGTTGATCGGGGTTTGCCAGCTTGGCTCCGAGCGCAACCCCCATGCCATGGCCCAGGCCCGATGAGGCCCCAGCATTCAGAATCTTGCCCGGTTTCTCGGTTTTTAGGTACTGAATCGGCAATTTAGATTCATTGGCAAAGACGGTATCGGCATCCGTGACTTGGCCCAAACAATGGGAAAGCCAGGCCGGATGGATCGGGGAATTGTCTTTGACCTCTTCCAGCCTCTTGGCCCAGCCTTCTTCCAAGGCTTGGTGCTTGGCGGTGATGACCTTACGGCGCTTATCGATGATGGCCTGGGAAGATTTGGCGGGTTCCGCCATCGCATCAGCCAAAGCCAGCAAGCCGAGATCGGTCCCGCAGGCCAGTGCGATGTCTGAGCGGAAGCCCCGGACCGGGAACATCGAATACATCGGATCGGGCGCCATATGGATGACCTTGCAGTCGTCGGAATGGCTGACATTGGCTGGAAGCCACGGTACGGCACAATCAATCACCAAAATGGCGTCGGCAGCCTTCACATAGGGATTGGGATTGCCGCCGGCATACATCGGATGCCGATTGGGCATCGCCACGAAACGGTTCGAATATTCGACAACGGGCAGGGCATAGCGCTCGGCAATGGCGACAAGGGCAGGCATAACCCCCGGATTACGGCCGCCCCAATTGGTGATAATCACCGGGTTTTCGGCTTTAGCGAGGATCGAGGCCGCTTCTTCGAGCGAATTGGGGTTGGGCATGGAAGCCAGCGCAGGCTTTATCTGGCCCGGCGAATTATAGGTAAACTCCTTCATCTCGATGGCCAGGACCTCACGGGGCAAGGATAGATAAACCGGGCCTTTGGGGTCGCTCATCGACAGGCTGAGCATGCGGTCGATGATGGTCTCAACCTGTTCGCCGTTGCGCAGCTCGTAATCCCATTTGGCCGCTTCCCGCGTCATACCGTTCTGGTCGAACATTTCCTGGGTCCAATGGATAACATTATCCCGGTGACCCGGCAGCTTGTCCTCGTTGGTCGGTGTCCGCCCAGCCGTGAAAATCATCGGGATATTGCCCCGTGAGGCATTCAACAGCCCATTCATCGCGTTGGCGGTGCCCACATTGACATGCATCATGGTCAGCTGCGGCCGCCCGGTGGCTAGGTAATAGCCGATGGCCATGTGCTGGGCGGTATTTTCATGGGGGCAGGTGATCGGCTTCGGATGGGCCGTTCCAAGGGCCTGCGCCTTGGACAGCGCCTCAATCAGGGGGGCGAAATCGGTCCCGGCATTGCCAAAAAGGTAGTCGACCCCACGATCGGCCAAGATTGCAAGATAAGCATCGGCAACGGTGACGTCCTTGAGTGTCTTTTTAGCCATTTTAGTGGGCTCCCCTAGGGTGCGGCCAGTTTATCGAGGCGCGCATCGTTTTTGATCGTTGGAACTGAGAATATCAATCTAGCCGCTCACAAAACGCGGGTAAACGGTCGTATCGTCATATCAACATATTTGCGAGTTTATAGGCATCGGCGCCCAGCCTTGCTAAACTCCCCCTTATGAAGCGGAGCCCCACCATAAACGACCAATCTTCTGACTATCTTGTCCCCAGGCTTCCCTGGACGGGGATCAATCAATGCGCCTGACCATTCTTGGCTGTGGCGGCGCCGCCGGTGTGCCCATGATTGGCGGTGGCTGGGGCGATTGCGATCCTGACGAGTCCCGGAACCGGCGCCGGCGCGCCTCCATTCTGGTTGAAAATGGCAACACGACGCTTTTGATCGATTCAGGGCCTGATTTGCGCGTTCAGCTGATTGATGCCGGTGTCCAAAGGCTCGATGCCATCCTTTATACCCATACCCATGCCGACCATACCCACGGCATTGACGAAATTCGCCAATTGAACCGGATGCAGCGCAGCGCCATTGAGGCCTGGGGCACCCAAGATGTCTTAGACCACCTTATAAAGAAGTTTGATTATATATTTGATAGTCCAGAAACTTTTAATGACAGCGCTGCCTTTTACAAACCCTGTCTGGAGCCCCGTGAGTTCACCTGGGGCCAGGCATTTGATTGCCACGGCATAGACGTATTGCCATTCGGTCAGGATCATGGGTTTTCGGTCACCACAGGCTTTCGTT
>JBLHLO010000305.1:0-3126 GCA_047621105.1 Alphaproteobacteria bacterium | reverse complement strand
CGACACTTCAATTGGTGACATATGGGCCATCACGGCTTTGTCGCCCTTGAGGTTGGCCTGAAAATCGCCGCCTTCTTCCCAAGCTTGCATGGCATTGCGCTGGACCGCTTGGTAGGCGTCTTCGCGGCTCATGCCCTTTTGGGTGAGGGCCAGCATGACCCGCTGCGAATGAACCAGCCCGCCAAGCCCGTCGAGGTTCTTGCGCATGTTTTCCGGATAGACCACCAGCTTATCCATCATCGTGATCATGCGGGCGAGAGCAAAATCGAGAGTGATGGTGGTATCGGGGGCGATCATGCGTTCCACCGATGAATGGGAAATATCGCGCTCATGCCAGAGCGCCACATTCTCGAGCGCCGGAATCACGGCCGAGCGCACCATCCGGGCTAGTCCGGTCAGGTTTTCCGACAGCACCGGGTTGCGCTTATGGGGCATGGCTGAAGAGCCCTTCTGGCCGGGGGAAAAATATTCCTCCGCCTCACGTACTTCGGTTCGTTGTAGGTGACGCACCTCGGTGGCAAGCCGTTCCACGCTTGAGGCGATGATCGCTAAAGCTGTGAAGAAAGCGGCATGACGGTCCCGGGGAATGACCTGGGTCGAAACCGGCTCGACGGCCAGATCCATTTTGGCGGCAACGTATTCTTCTACCCGTGGGTCGATATTGGCGAAGGTGCCAACGGCGCCCGAAATGGCGCAGGTGGCGATTTCCCGGCGGGCGGTGACCAGCCGGTCGCGGTTGCGCGAAAATTCGGCGTAATAACCAGCGAGCTTAAGGCCAAAAGTAGTTGGTTCAGCGTGAATGCCGTGACTGCGTCCAATACAGGGCGTTAATTTATGCTCCTGGGCGCGACGCTTGATGACGGTGAGAAGCGCCTCAAGATCAGCTAGAAGAATATCGGCGGCTTGGCTCAACTGTACCGCGAGGCAGGTATCGAGCACGTCGGATGAGGTCATGCCCTGATGGACGAAGCGCGCTTCTGGACCCACATTTTCAGCGAGGTTGGTAAGAAAGGCGATGACATCATGTTTGGTTTCGCGCTCGATTTCGTCGATGCGCTCGATATCAAAGGCGCCGGCCTCGCGCACGGCGCGGGCAGCTTCTTTGGGGATCACCCCAAGGTCGGCCATGGCATCGCAGGCATGGCTCTCAATATCGAGCCAGATGCGGAATTTATTCTCGGGTTCCCAGATGGCAGTCATCTCGGGACGGGCATAGCGCGGGATCATGGTATATCTATCATCGTTGTTGCTTGGAGCCTATTGAGGCCGCGCAGTCTACATCAAACCTGCACATTTAAAACCGCCAAGGCAGGCCGAAAATGTCATTAGTCTCCGTCCCGCCCCTAAGGGCTGCTGACCATGGTTCAGGGTCAAAGTCAGGGGGATGGCTTGGCTTGAGGGTCTCCAGTAAACTGGGCCGGGTCGCCGCACCAATGTGGTTGTCGGCCTGTATCGATGGGCCAAATGATCATTCGAGACATGGGACATTGTGAGTAACAATTTACAACCAAGCCCAGAACTGTTGGGGCAACTGGCCACCCTTTACAATAAAGGGCGGTTCGCCCTGTTGGAGAAGCGGACCAAGAAACTTCTTGGTGATTACCCCTCGGCCCCAGTTCTTTATGAAATTCTTGGTGCCGCACTGGCGGGCCAGAACAAGTTGGAAGAGGCGGCGGAAAGCTGTAGAGCCATTCTCCGCTTACAGCCCGAAAATGCGTCGGCCCACAGCAATCTGGGTTTTGCCTTACGTGAAATTGGCCAACTTGAAGAAGCGGTGGAAAGCTGTCGCCGGGCAGTGACACTCAAGCCTGATCACGCCGAAGCCCATAACAATATGGCGATGGCGTTGCAGAGCTTAGGCAGGCTCGACGAAGCGATTGCCGGTTACCGGCAGGCGGCGACCATTGTGCCCAACTATGCAGCAGCTCATAGTAATCTTGGCATTGCCTTGCGGGCACAAGGCAAGTTTGACGAAGCGGTGGAAAGTTGTCGCCGCGCGCTCCAGATTGAGCCCGATAATGGACGCATGCACGGTAATTTAGGCGTTGCCTTGCGAGAAGCAGGCCATATCGAGGATGCCGTGACGAGTTGCCGTCAGGCTATCGAAATCGACCCGAAAAATGCCGAGGCTTTTAACAATCATGGGATTGCTTTGCGCGAACTCGGTAAGTTGGATGATGCCGTTGAAAGCTATTCCAAGGCTATCGCGATCAAGCCCGATTATGCCGAGGCCCATAATAATCTTGGAAATGTACTAAACGATCTTGCATGTCGTGAGGAAGCGCTGGAATGCTTCCGGCGAACGTTGAGCCTTAATCCAAATCATGCACTTGCGCGTCACATGGTCGCTGCCTTGACGGGGGAAACCACGGAGAGTGCACCGGATGAATATGTGACCAAACTGTTTGATGAATATGCCAGGAAGTTCGACCGTCATTTGGTTGAATCCCTTGGCTACGACACACCTGAGCGGCTTGCGGAACTTGTGCGCAATGCATTGCCGGAGCGGTTAACCTTTGACCGGGGTGCCGATCTGGGCTGCGGCACCGGGTTGTCAGGCGCCGCTTTTAGAAAGTTATCGGGTTGGTTGGTTGGGATTGATTTGTCCCCGGAAATGTTGAAACAGGCGCGCCAAAAACGCGTCTATGACGAGATCATTTTAGGAAATATTACGGATGCATTGACGGGAATGGACAATCATTTTGATCTATTCATTTGCACGGATGTGCTGATCTATGTTGGCGATGCAGAAGAAATTTTTGCCATAGCGGCCAAGCGGGCCTCGCCCGGGGCGGTTTTCTGTCTTTCCACCGAAGAATTTGACGGTGAGGGGTATGTGTTGCGACCGACTGGTCGCTATGCGCATTCGGATGCTTATATTGAAACTGTTGCGGCGGGGCACGGGTTCAAGCTTGTGGCTAAGCAAGATGCATTGATCCGAAAGGGTGAGGCGGGCCCAATCCCCGGGCGGCATTTTCTGCTCGAAAAGACGAGCTAACCCTGCCCGGGAGTTGGCTGGCGGCGCTTGCTAGAGCAGTCCTAGGTTTTTGAAACTGGCGTGGCCATCGCGCCCGATAATCACATGATCGTGCAGCGAGATGCCGAGGGAGCCTGCCGCTTCCTTGA
>JBLHLO010000304.1:0-3133 GCA_047621105.1 Alphaproteobacteria bacterium | reverse complement strand
CTGCATTCATTAGTTCAGCCTCGGCCATGGGATCGGGCTTGGCGCGGGCGGCGGGCAGGGGTGCTTGTTCGGGTGCCGCCATCGGCTTGGGCGGCAGGAACGGCGTATCTGCGTTCGGATGCATGCCCCCGGTAATGGCTCTGGCCGCGATTTCACCGGCCAACGGATCGGTGGGAGTCGCCGGCGTCGTGATCTCAGGGCCATATTCAGATTGGGGTTCAGCCTGAATTTCGAGGTCCAGGACATCCTCAGGTGCTGCTGTCTCTAGGGGAGGCTGTACAGATGCTGTGGTCGATGGCATTGCCATGCGTGGTGGGATGGCAAGGCCGGGCCCGCCTGCAGCCGCTTCCCGGGCGGCATCGCGGCCCCGGGAATTGTCGTGGACGAGGCTAATCATACGCGGCTTTGGTTGGGCTGAGACATCGACATCGATACCGGTGGAAATCACCGAGATGCGTATGCGCCCTTCGAGAGATTCGTCGAAGGTGGAACCGAAGATGATATTGGCATCGGGATCGACTTCCGAACGAATCCGGTTGGCGGCTTCGTCCACTTCGAACAATGTCATGTCAAAGCCGCCACTGATGTTAATGAGAACACCTTTGGCGCCTTCCATCGACACGTCATCGAGAAGCGGGTTCGAAATCGCTGCTTCTGCGGCCGCAATGGCGCGGTTTTCACCTTCGGCTTCGCCGGTACCCATCATGGCCTTGCCCATCTCGCTCATGACTTGGCGTACGTCGGCAAAGTCGAGGTTGATGAGGCCGGGCATCACCATCAGGTCGGTGACCCCGCGCACGCCCGAATAAAGGACGTTGTCAGCCAGTTGGAAGGCCTGAGCAAAAGTCGTCTTTTCATTGGCGATGCGGAACAGATTCTGGTTGGGAATGATGATCAAGGTATCAACGTAATGCTGAAGCTCCTCAATCCCTTCCTCGGCCAGCCGCATGCGGTTGAGGCCCTCGAACTGGAACGGTTTGGTAACAACGCCGACGGTCAGGATGCCTTGTTCCCGCGAGGCGCGGGCGACAACGGGAGCGGCTCCGGTGCCGGTCCCACCACCCATGCCGGCGGTAATGAACACCATGTTGGAGCTTTGGATTTGCTCAATGATGTCTTCAATCGCCTCTTCAGCGGCGGCGCGGCCGACATCGGGCCGTGACCCTGCGCCAAGGCCCTGGGTGATGTTGCGTCCGAGTTGAATTTT
Source organism: Alphaproteobacteria bacterium (assembly GCA_047621105.1). GTDB lineage: Bacteria > Pseudomonadota > Alphaproteobacteria > SMXQ01 > SMXQ01 > WHSO01. Next base: position 1,926 of record JBLHLO010000304.1, on the reverse strand, counting down.
CCGTTCGGCGTGCGACAAGGCGAGCGCCTGGGCATCCGTGTTACAGGCGATGAATTCAACGCCTTCCAGGTTATTGACGATCATGTTGTTGACGGCATTGCCGCCGGCGCCGCCGACGCCAACGACGGTGATCCGGGGCTTAAGGTCCGGCTCCGGCTGGGGCATCTTTAGGTTGATGGTCATATGAGCCTCCTCAACGAGTTATTTGGCCAGGGGTCGTACGTGACATGGCCATGGGGGTGAAGATGATACGGGTCTGGGTATGCGGTTGATGAACGCGGTGCTGCCGCCGTGCCGCTTGGGGTCCGGCGGATGAAGGGTGCTGGTGTTGTGGGTTGTTAAAAATTTTCACGAAGCCAAAGACCGAATCGGCCCATAAGACCATCCGGTTCCTCTGTTGTTGAACGGGTGCGTACGGCGATGGCGGCGGCAGGGGCCTCATCGGGGCGCCGCGCGGCGAAGGAAAGCAGGCCGGCGCAGGCAGCAAAGGCAGGGCCGCCGGTAGAATCAGCGAGCCCCGAAATACGCAGGGGCCGGCCCCGGCGTACTTGTTTGTCAAGAATATCGGCAGCCAGTTCCGGCACACCCTGAAGTTGGCTGGCACCGCCGGTAAGAACGACCCGCCGGCCGGCGATTTTATCATAGCCCGCGATCTCCAACCGTCCGCGCAGCATTTCGAAGGTTTCTTCAAGCCGTGGACGGATGATGCTGACCAGCATTGAGCGCGGCACATGGTTGGCTTGGTCGCGGTCTTCTTCGCCCATCAGCGGGACATCGATAATCTCGCGGTCGTCGGTGCCCGACGCGATGGCGTTACCGTAAAGGGTCTTCATGCGTTCGGCATGGGCCAGCGGCGTCGAAAGTCCACGGGCGATATCGGAGGTGACATGCCCGCCACCGACAGGGACCGAATCGGCGTGGATGAGGTGACCGTCGTAGAACACCGACATAGAGGTCGTGCCGGCACCCATGTCGATGACGGTGGCGCCGAGATTGATTTCATCATCGACTAGGGCGGCCAGGCCCGCTGAATAGGGGGCGACGACAATGTCGGAGACTTCCAGCCTGCATCGCGCGAGACAGGTCACCAAGGTGCGGACGGCGCCTGTGGTTGCGGTGATGACGTGCATGGAAACACCGAGCCGGTCCCCATACATGCCACGCGGATCACGAATGCCACGTGCGCCGTCGATGGTATAGCCAATGGGAATGCAGTGGATGAGTTCACGCTCGCTGGTTTCGGAGGCGGCATGACCCTGGGCCAACACCTTGCGCATGTCAGCGTCGCCGACTTCATGACCGGAAATCGAGACATCATAATGCAGGATGCTCGACCGCGGTGCCCCGCCCGACAGGTTGACCACAACTTCTTCGATGGTTTCACCAGCCATTTGTTCTGCGGCATGGACGGTGGCGAGGATCGCCTCCTCCGCCGCTTCGACGTCACTGATCACGCCCGCGCGCACCCCGGCCGCGGCGTGGTGACCGATGCCGACGACGCGGATGGTGCCGTCGTCACCTATCCGGGCGATGAAACAGGCAATTTTGCTGGTGCCGATATCCAGCGCGCCGATCAGCCCAGTCTTTGATTTGGCAAGACGCTTTTTCATGTGTTTCCTCAAAATTCCTCGTGTCCTGATTAGGTGTCTTTGCCCGGCGAGGGCCTGGTGCGTATATTTGTGCCGGGCGCCGTCTGCGCTTTGGCACGAGGTGTCATCCGTGCTTTGGTACGAGGTGTCTTTCGTGTTTTTTCTTGGGGCGCTGTGCGCACGACGAGCCGGTTGGGTATGCGTAGGTCGATGGCGATAACATTGCGTTCCAAGATCTGTTCGCGCGCGATCAACTCAGCCAGGCGGGCGACCGCGCGGGCGGTGCCTTTCTCGGGCAGCTGGGCGATGATGCCGCGTTTAAGCTTGAGATCCCAAC
>JBLHLO010000303.1:0-3140 GCA_047621105.1 Alphaproteobacteria bacterium | reverse complement strand
CACCACAGTGCGTTTCTTAGTCTGCTTGGCCAGTTCGGGGCAGGTGATGACCTCGATTCCCATGAGTATCTCCCTCAATATAGTTGGGCAGGACGGGCAAACCCTCCCGGCCCCAATGATCCCTAGCCTGCCCAGTCTATCCGCCGGGTCCCTGTGGCGCAATCGCGGGACCGGGTGACACCAATGACCATGGGGGGATAGAATGGGCCGACAATAAATAGGCTAAGGGAGGCCAGCATGGGCAGTATCGATGCCGACGCACATGTCATCGAATCACCATTAACCTGGGCGCATATCGCCGACGCCGATGCGCAGCACACGCCGATGATCCTCAACCAGAGCTGGGGGCGTGAGGTCAAGGGCAATGCAGGCCGCACCGCCACCGAATATTGGTTGATCGATAGCCGCGTGCGTAAGCGCGACAGCAATATCGGCACGGATACCACCGTTGAATCCCGCGAATTTCAGGATGCCCAGGCACGTATCGATCACATGGACGAATTGGGGATCGATATCCAAGTGCTCTATCCCAGCCTGTTCCTGCGCCCCGCCGTGCGCACGGCGGCGGCCGAACTCGCCCTAACTAAGGCTTACAATCGCTGGCTTGCGTCGATTAATAAGCATGCCCCCGAACGGCTGCGTTGGGTAGCCCTGCCGCCGCTGCTGTCACCGCCGGACGTCATCCGCGCCGAACTTGCCGAGGCCCAGGACCACGGCGCCTGTGGCATCTTCATGCGCGGGCTTGAGTGGGACAAAGCGGTGGGTGATCCTTATTTCTATCCGCTCTACGAGATTGCCACCGAGTTGGGCCTACCGGTCTGCTTTCATTCGGGCAACGGGTCATCCACCCATCATGACTTATTTACCGAAGACACATCCTTCACCACCTTTAAGTTAGCCGTAGTCGGCGCCTTCCATTCCCTGATCGAAAAGGATATTCCCGGCAAGTTCCCCGATCTGCGCTGGGGCTTTGTCGAGGTCAGCGCCCAATGGGTGCCCTATGTCTGCCACGATCTGCGCTACCGTCTGCGCCGCCTGGGACGGCGGATGCCGGAAAATCTGCTGGCCGAAAATCGCATGTATGTCGCCTGCGAGGTGACCGACGACATCCCCTATATCCTATCCTATGCCGGAGATGGCCAGATCATTCTGGGCACCGATTATGGCCACCATGATCCGTCATCTGAGATCAATGCCTTCACCCTGATCCGCCAACGCAATGACCTGACGGCCGAACAGATCGATCGCATTACCAACACCAACGCGCGAGCCCTTTACGGGTTCTAGGCCCATTCACAAATAATGCATTAACAGGGAGAAATACGCGTGGTCGATGTCAACACCCAGAACCTAGACGAGTTGATCGAAAAAGAAGGCGCCGCAATCAAACGTGACCATTTCAAAACCGGTGACGTCGTCGTGGTGACCGGTGGCGCCCGCGGTTTCGGCCGCACCATTTCCAAGCGCATGGCGCGCGAAGGGGCCAAGCTCGCGATCTTCGATGTCATCGACGACGAAGGTGAGAATACTGCAACGCTCTGCCGTGATGCGGGCGCCGAAGCGCGTTACTTCCATTGTGACATGGGCGACGTGACCAATATCAACGCGGCCGCCAAAGCCGTCCTGGACCATTACGGCACGGTCTATGCCGTGGTCAATAACGCCGGCGTCAATCCACGCTATTCCGCGCTTGAGGTGCCGGTCGACGTCTGGGACCGCACCCTTAACATCAACTTGCGCGGCACCATGTTCTGTTCCCAGGCCTTTGCCCCGGCCATGATCAAGAATGGGCGCGGCGCTATCGTCAATCTGGCTTCAGGCCGCGGCGTTGAAGCAACACCCAACGGCATTCACTATGCCGCCTCCAAAGCTGCGATCATCTCGATCACCAAAACTCTGGCAGCGGAATGGGGTCATCATGGCATCCGCGTCAATGCCATCATCCCGGCGGCATCGGAAACCCGACAGCCATTGGAAGCGGTCGGCGTGACCCTGGATGATCTCCGCGAACGCGGCAAAAGCACCCCCGCCGGGCGCGTCGGCCATCCCGACGATATTGCCGGCATGGTGCGCATCCTGTTATCCGAAGACGCCGCGTTCATCACCGGCCAAAGCATCGCCATCAACGGCGGTCGCATTATGTTGCCTTAAGGCGCGCGAAAGGAATCCCCATGCAGAACCGCACCCTCGGCCCGGATGGGCTCACCGTCTCGGCCATCGGCATCGGTGGCCGTCGGCTTTCGGATAATCATACCGAAACCCAAAACGATGAGAGCAAGGCCCAGGCCTTGATCGACAGGGCCATCGATCTTGGCGTCAGTTTGATCGATACCTCCGACTCTTACGCCGACACGGAAAATGAATCCCTGTTCGGTCGCATCCTCAGCGGTGGAAAACGGGAAAAGGTGGTTTTGGCCACTAAGTTCGGCATGATTTCCAAGCCCGATGGTTCGCGTGGCGTTTGCGGGCGGCCCGATTACGTGGCCGAAGCCTGTGCCGCGAGCCTCAAGCGGCTCCAGACCGATGTCATCGACCTTTATTACCTGCACCGGGTCGACCCCGACGTGCCGATCGAAGACACCGTGGGTGCCATGGCACGGCTCAAGGAACAGGGCAAAATCCGCCACCTCGGCCTTTCGGAAGCCGGCCCCGAAACACTGCGCCGCGCCTCGGCCGTCCATCCCATTAGCGCGCTGCAAAGCGACTATTCCCTATGGGTGCGAGATTACGAAGCCGACACGCTACCGGCCTGTAAGGAACTCAACATTGGGTTCGTCGCCTATTACCCGCTAGGCCTGGGCTTCCTGGCTGGCGAAATCCGCGCCGTCGATGCGCTAGGCCCCAACGATTCCCGGCGCCGCAACGCGCGCTTCCAGGATGATAATATCGGCCATAACACGGAACTGCTGATACAGCTCAAAGACATTGCCGATGAGAAGGGCTGCAAACTCAGCCAGTTGGCGCTCGCCTGGATTCTCGCCAAGGCGCCCGACTACCTCACTATCCCCGGCACTTCACAAATTCCGCATTTGGAAGACAACGCCGCCGCCGCCGACATCACATTGACGGATCAGGACATGGCCCGGATCGAAGCGATTTTTCCGCACGGCGCCGCTGCAGGCCCCCGCATCGATGCGGGG
>JBLHLO010000302.1:0-3151 GCA_047621105.1 Alphaproteobacteria bacterium | reverse complement strand
TTGTTGGCGCGCCGTGTTCTCATTCAGCGCCAGCCATTGCAGGGCAATGACCGCCTGGGCGTTATCAAGCTTGCCGTCGGTAAGCAGTTTCAGGGCATCGGGCACGGCGAGCACCATGGATTTGATGTCTTCGTTCTCGTCATCGCAGCCAAAAATGCCGCCGGCATTTGTCGCATCGACCCGGCCCAAATAGACCGCCGCCGTTTCCGTGGTGCCGCCCGGACTCACCAGATATTTCTGCATCAAGATCAGATCGCTGATATCGAGCCCGGCTTCCTCCTTCGCTTCACGGCGGGCGACCTCTTCATCGCTTTCACCCGGTTCGATAATGCCGGCGACTATCTCCATCAACCAGAGGGCGCTGCCCACCACATGGGCGCCGATGCGGAACTGTTCCAAAATGACGACTTCGCGCCGCGCCGGATCATAGGGGAGCAGGCCAACCGTATGGCCGCGTTCAAATACTTCGCGGCGGATTTCATCGCTCATCCCGCCCGCGTGTAGGCTATGGCGCAAGCGATAGGCATCAATACGAAAATAGCCTTGGAAGACGGTCGATTTCTCGATGATTTCGATTTTGCGCTCGGGGTGATCTTCGCTCATCTTAGTGCCCGTTTATTGATTCTTGGCGACGTGTTCAGCGATGTTGCGATTGACCGATTTAAGCTGTCCGAGAACCCAAATCCAGGCCAGCACACAAATCAAACCGCCCCCGGCGACCGGCCAGGCAAGCCCCGTCCATTCCGCGATCCAGCCCATGATCAGCCCACCGAGCGCCGGGCCGCCACGAAAGATGATGCCGTAGATCGAGAGCGCGCGCCCCCGCATCGGACCCGAGACGCAGGTTTGGAGAATCGTGAGCACACCTACGGCAGATGTTGAGAGCCCGATCCCAACGAAATAGAGGCAAGCCACACCGATCCAGAAATGATCAATCATTGTAAAAATGATCAACCCGACGCCGACCCAGCCGGAGCCATACATGGCAACTGTCGCCAGGCCGATAATGCTGGGCCGCATGAGCAGGTAAATAGCACCGGTGAGTGCCCCCAATCCGACGGCGCTGGTCATGATCGACAGCGCTTCGGGCCCGCGGCCGAACACGCCACCGGCAAACCCCGGCAGCAAGTCGAGAAAGGCACGGGTGCCGACGGAACTGACCACCAAGACGATCAACAATGGGCCGACCCCAGGGTGGGTGAGGGCGTAGCGCACACCCTCCCAAACATCGGCGGCGAGGCCCTTACCGCTGGCTTTGTTGAGGGCTTCTTCGCGCAGATCAAGACGGCACATCACCCACAAGAACACGGCAAAGGTCAGGGCATTGAGGAGGATGCCATACCCCGGATCATTGGTGATCAGGACAATCAGGCCGAATAGGGCCGGGCCCAAAAACCGTGCCATGTTGAAACTGATTGAACTGATCGGGGCGGCACGGGGAATATCACGTTCAGGCACCAGGAGCGGTACAATGGCCAACCGTGTGGTCTGCCCGAAAGCATTGACGGTCCCAAGATAGATGGTCCCAACCAAGAGCACCCATATATTGAGCCATCCGACAAAGTAAATAATGGACAGCACGATCGGCTGTAACATGGAGAGGACGACCGTTATGCGGGTCAGGAGCAACCGGTCCATGCGGTCGACCACCGCCCCGCCAATGGGGGAGATCAAGAGCGTTGGGGCCAGATCCCAAAACAGGATGATACCGAGCCAAGCGGGGGAATGGGTCAGTTGCCAGGTCAGCCAGCCAACAGCAAGTTTTGCCGCCCAATCGCCGACATGGGAGAGGAAATTACCAATGGTGTAGGCGGCGAATTGCCGGTTGGCGAAGACGCTGCGGGCATCGGTGAAGGAGAGCTTGCCGCTCATCGTCGGCCCACGGATAAACAACGGTCATGGGGCCATGAAAAACTTAAAACCGGCATTTTCCCCTATCCAGATTGGGCCATTTCCTGGGGCGGGAACGCTCGCCCCTCATGGCTCTCTAATATTTGGCTAATATTTGGCTAATATTTGAATGATGGTTGCGTAAGGAATGGTTCCCTTATAGGCGCCGGGCGGAGATGATGGGAAGTTAAAATGACGCGCCCTAACGCCTTGTCCGGAGAGTTCTAGCCCTATGAAAATTAACAGTGAAAAAGTCGAATTCATCGGCCACGACGGAAAAAGCAAACTCGCCGCGAGGCTGGACACCCCGGAGGGCGGGGGTCGTGCGGTGGCGCTGTTTGCCCATTGCTTTACCTGTTCCAAGGATATTAAGGCTGCTTCACGTATTGCCGGGGCTTTAGCGGCCCGGGGTTTTGCCGTGTTGCGGTTTGATTTCACCGGGCTCGGCGCGTCGGAGGGGGAGTTTGCCAATACCAATTTCACCTCCAACGTCCAGGACCTGATCGCCGCCGCTAATTACCTGAAAGAACAGGGGGAGGGGCCAGAGGTCTTGGTCGGCCATTCACTGGGCGGCGCGGCGGTGCTGGCGGCAGCTGGACAGATTCCCTCGGTCAAGGCGGTGGCCACCATTGGCGCCCCGGCTGATCCGGGCCATGTGGCGCATATGTTTGCCGCCCACGAGAAGAAAATTCATGAAGATGGTTCGGCTGAGGTCGAGCTTGCCGGGCGTAAATTCACCATCGCCAAGCAATTCCTCGACGATATTTCGGCGCAGAATGTTGCCGGCAATCTGGCCGACCTCAAGCGCGCATTACTGGTCTTTCATGCGCCGGGTGACAACACCGTTGGTATCGATAATGCCGGGATCATCTTTGCCGCCGCCAAACACCCCAAAAGCTTCGTCTCACTGGATGATGCGGATCATCTTTTGTCGCGTGCCGAAGATGCCATTTATGTCGCCGATGTCCTGGCCGCCTGGGCGAGCCGCTATATCGACGGCGATGGCATTACGCGGGCCGATGACGCCGGGGAAGCACCTGCTATGCCCGCCGGTTATACTGTGCTGGTGGCGGAAACCGGCACCGGTAAATTCACCCAGAGTGTGCGGGCAGGTCGGCATCATTTGATTGCCGATGAGCCGCCAAAAGTCGGCGGTGATGACCTGGGGCCGGGGCCGCATGAATACCTGTTGTCTGGCCTTGGTGCCTGCACGTCAATGACCCTGCGCCTTTATATTGAACACAAAGGTTGGGAAATCGGC
>JBLHLO010000301.1:0-3152 GCA_047621105.1 Alphaproteobacteria bacterium | reverse complement strand
CCGCGCCCGAAGGTGGCGATGATCAACAACACGAAGAGACCGCCGAGCATCGGCGTGATGGACACGAAGGCCAGTGAGATGGCAACGAAGCCGATGAGCACCCAATGGGGCCGGAAGAATTTTTCCCACCACCCCGCCATCAGGGCGCCGAACATGCCTGCACCTTCGGAAATGCCGACCAGCAATCCGATCAGGGTGCCGAGGTAGCCAATTTCCTTGAGGTAGACGATAAAGAAAGAGGTTTGAATCCCGGTCGACGAATTGCGCAACAGTGTCATGGCGACGACGAACGTCACCGTGGGGATCGCGAATAGGGAAAAGGCGCCAGCGTAATCTTGCCATTTGGGCAGCAGATCCCGAAACCGTATCTTCGGTATCGGCTGTCCCGGTGCAGATTTGGGGTCATGAGTTTCGGGCACCATGCGGAGCGCAACCAAAACCAGCAGTCCCGACGCACCGATAACGGAAAACGCGACCCAGGGGCCAGCCAGATCCCAAATCGCGCCAATGGCCACTGGGCCAAGCAGGGTGCCGAGGCGCGCGGCAACGGAAAAACGCGCGATCAGGTTGGTTTGGCCCTTGGTGAAGCGGACGATCAGCGATTGGGCTCCAACCCAGACCGTGGTGGAACTGAGGCCAGTGACCAGTTGCAGGGCCAGGACGCCGGCGAAGAACGGCAGTGCCGGGTAAAGTGGGCAGGCGATTACCGTGGCAAGCGCATAGGCCGTGGTGACCCGCCGTGTGCCCAGACGGTCCATCAGCACGCCACCGTGGATCGAAAACAGGAACGGCATCAGCGAAGACAGGCTGATGGCGATGCCGATCTCGCTCACCGAGAACTGAAGCTGGATCGCCCACAGGGGAATGACCACCTTGAGCATCATGGCGACGCCATTGCCGGCAAACCCCACGCCATAGGTGGCGTAGATGGTGCTTAGGGGAATCTCGGGCGCGGGGGGTGGCGTATCAATCGCGCCGGGCACATCGGCCACGGGCATCTCTCCCTATGTTGTCCTTGTGGCGTTATTATTCGTGTGGCCGCCGGGGTGGGATCGATAGCGGCCCGTCAAGCTAGTCCAGGGGCCGGGGACTGAAAAGAAAGAAGTTACACAGCATTCAGACGCTTGATGCAGTGTTAACCCTTGTTGGGTTTTGGGCCGAGCCTCGGGCCGCCGCCGGGCACCGTGTCACCGGCGGGCTGCTCGGTCGCCCCCAGGTGATCGGCCAGCCGCGTTTTTGCGCTGCCCGGCTTGAGCGGCTGCTGTTGGCCGGGACCCGGAGCCCAACCGGCGAGCCAGATCACTTCAAATGTCGCCTCGATCCGCTCGTCTGCTGTGGTGGGATAGTGCTGGGCCGCCGCCATCAATGTCGCGCGCCGGGTGAAGTTTTTGCGCCGTTCATGCACCGCACCCGCTTCGCCCATTGCCGATAAATCGCGCATCAGGTGCAACGCACTTTCGAAGCTGACGGTGATGGTATCGAGATCGGCCACCGGTAAGGCAAACCCGGCGCGGGTCAATAGATCGCCCGCGTCGCGCACTTCGGCAAAGGGGGAGACGCGGGGACTGGCGCCCCCTTCGATTTCAATCTCCGCCGCCATCAGGGCGGTGCGCAATTGTTCGATCGTACCCGCGCCAAACATGGCGGCCAGAAACAACCCATCGGGGCGGAGCGCCCGGCGGATTTGGGTCAGCGCGCCGGGCAGGTCGTTGACCCAATGAAGGGCGAGGTTGCTGACGATCAGGTCAAAGCTTTCGGGCGCGAAGGGCAACCATTCCTCATCTGCGGCGATTGTATTGAGGCCGTTGGCGGCATGTGCCCGCGCCGCCATCTCGGGCGCGAGGTCGCATTGTACGATTTGGCTGGGCACGATTTGGCTGAGTCCCGGGCGTGCTTGCAGTGCAGACCCAAGCCGGCCGCCCCGACAACCGAGGTCAAGCACGCCTGCGAATTCCCGGTTGATATCGCCCAGCCTTTCCAACAACCGGTCCGCCGTTTCCGCAAACAGGAAATCGTGGTCGGGCAGCTTGGCCGAGGCGCGGGCGCGGTGGGCGCGCACGGCGGTGCGATCAAAGGGGGCGGGCGGTGCAAGAGTACTCATGGCGCCAAGATGGCACGGCACGCGCGGGCGGGGAAGATGCTCCGGGCCTTTGCCCGCCCCTTTGCCCGTCATGTGCCCATCATATGCCCGGCATTTGACAGGGCACGGCTGGCGGGCTCCAATCTTGCATGGTCAGTCATATTCAACCGGGCGCAAAGCCCCTCACGCCTTGGCGCCGCGGGGCGCGGGCATTGCTTGATGCGGTGCTGGCGCCGCAATGCTTGTCCTGCGGGGCGATCACAGAAGGCACTTCAGCAAGTGGTGCGGGGGCGGGCGCGCTCTGTGCTGATTGTTGGCGCGGTGTCACATTCGTCTCGGCGCCGATGTGTACGCTCTGCGGCTATCCGTTTGAGCTCGGCGCCGGTTTTGAGGATGGCGCGCCTACGCTGTGTGGGGCCTGTGCGCGCCGCACCCCCTGTCTTTGCCCGCGCCCGTGCCGTGTTCGCCTATGACGCGGCGAGCCGCGGATTGATCCTCGGTTTCAAACATGCCGATAAGACCCATGGCGCGCTCGCCTTCGCTCAATGGATGGCGCGGGCCGGAAGTGCGCTTTTGGCCGAGGCGGACCTGATTGTGCCGGTGCCGTTGCATCGCTGGCGGTTGTTCGCCCGGCGCTATAACCAGGCGGCGCTACTGGCCTCTGGTTTGGCGCGTGCAAACGGGAAGGTGTTCATACCGGATCTATTGATGCGTACCCGGGCAACCCCCTCCCAGGGGCGGCTGAGCCGGCGGGCGCGATTGTTAAACGTCCGTGGGGATATGCTCAAGGGATGCTGGGTGCTGTTGGTCGACGATGTCTATACCACCGGGGCGACCGTGGAAGCGGTGGATGTGTTGACCCTGGCCCGCGTCGTGCGCCCGGCCTGAAGCCCCCGTGACAGGACATTCCCGGCACCCTATATATGGTGTCATATATGGCGTCCAATCATTCGCCCTAAAGGGCGATACAGCCTCCATTCGCCCTTTAGGGCGATAATGCCAAGGACGATAGATAAGCTCATGGCGCAAAAAAAGAGCATGAAGGTCGAAGTGTATTCTTCCATGTGGTGCG
>JBLHLO010000300.1:0-3157 GCA_047621105.1 Alphaproteobacteria bacterium | reverse complement strand
AACCTGGGTTCAGATGATTGCCCTTCCGGTTGGTCAACGGGCAAATACCGTTGTTTGTTATATGGATCAATTCATTGCCTCCCATTCTTTGCTAACGCTGCAATCATGCAGGCGAGCCCAATGCGGGTACGGTGCCATGACATTGCACGATCATGGCACACCGGATTAACGCCCTTGGAACACCAGCTAACGAACTTAGAGTACGAACGAACTTGGAATAGGCATAAGGCTAGGCTTATGAATTATAGAAATCAAACGAAACCCCCCGCCGTCGTTTCATAACCGCCGCAATCAAGCTACACTCCCGTGCCAAGAGAGGCCTAAAGCCTTCAGCCCACCCATAGGGTCGCAGCAACGGCCCATATAACCGCCCTACCATCGGTCCCGGCGTTTAAGGAAGACCCATGCTGTTTCGTATCGGTTGCACACTCGGCTACGTTGTCCCGGAGCCTTCGGTCTTCCTCTTCAACATCGCCGTGGCGCAGGGCCCCCGCCAGCGTATCGTGCATGAAGAACTCAAGCTCACGCCAGCCCTCACTCATGAAGAACAGGCGTTGCCTGAGACCAATACCCGCTTTACACGGATCGACGTCCCCGCAGGGCACTTATCACTGCATTACGAGGCACGCGTCGAGCGCGCGCAAGAGCCCCCCCTGCCCGACGACGCCACGGCGCCGGCAATGGGGCAACTACCGGCGGTGGTGCTGCCATACTTATTCCCCAGCCGCTATTGCCAGGCTGATCTGCTGACCGATCTTGCCTATGAAGTGGCGGGTCACCTGCCACCGGGCCCGGCACAGGTTACGGCGATCTGTGACTGGGTTTACGACAATTTGCGCTACGAGTCCGGCGCGAGCAATTCCAGCACCTCCGCGGTCGAGACCTTGCGTGACCGGGCCGGCGTCTGCCGCGATTTCGCCCATCTTGCCATTACCTTATGCCGGGCAATGGGAATCCCGGCTCGATTTGTGACCGGCTATGCCTGGGGGCTTGGCTTTCCCGATTTCCATGCCTGTATGGAGGCCTTCTTGATCGGGCAATGGCATTTGTTCGACCCCACCCGTAAGGTCGCCACCAAAAGGATCATCCGTATCGGCACCGGCCGCGATGCGGCCGATGCATCCTTCGTCACCATCTTCGGCGATGGCCGGCCCAGCGAATTGACGGAGATGATGGTCTTTGCCGAACCCGCCCCAGACGCAACGCCCGAGGCGTCGGCACAAGGCTTCGCCTAGCCGTAGATCAGTTTAGGCAACCACACCGCTAGTGCCGGGAACAGCGCCAGCACGATCAACGCCGCCACCTGGATCAGCACGAAGGGCACGATGCCGCGATAGATGTCCTGGGTGCGCACCTCTGCCGGCGCCACCCCACGCAGATAGAACAGCGCAAAACCAAAGGGCGGCGTCAGGAAACTGGTCTGAAGATTGATGGCAATCATCACACCAAGCCATACCGGATCGACCCCCAGCAGCAGCAATGGCGGCGCCGTGATCGGCACCACCACGTAAATGATCTCAATAAAATCAAGGAAAAAGCCGAGCACGAACATCACCGCCATGACGGTGATTGTCGCGCCGATCACCCCACCAGGAAGACCGTGTAAAAACTCATGCACCATGTCGTCGCCGCCGAGCCCCCGGAACACCAGCGAAAACAATGCAGCGCCGATTAAAATAACAAACACCATGGCAGTGATCGAGAGTGTGGTGCGCGCCACATCTGCCAATATCCCGACCCGGCCGAGGCGCACAAAAGCCGTGATCACCCCCCAAGTCAGCGCCGCCGAAAGCAACACGGCCAATCCGATGGAGAGTATCTCCAGCATCGGAATCTCATGCCGGCCCAAGCGCAAGTCGAAGAAATGGGTGAGCGCCAAGAGAACCACCATGGCAAGAACCGCAATCCAAACCGGCACCCGCGCCCGCGAATCAACACGGCGCGCAGCCAGCAGGGCGGCGCCAACCGCGCCGACGGCGGCCGCTTCTGTCGGCGTGGCTATCCCCCCAAGGATCGATCCAAGCACGGCAATGATCAGTGCCACCGGCGGCAATAAGACACGGCCCATGGCGATCAACCCCTGCGCGGCTAAAGCACTCTCTTCATCGGTAATCGGCGGCGACGATTCCGGATGCCGCCACGCGACAATGATCTGATAAAGCAGATAGAAACTCACCAGCATCAGCCCCGGCAACAACGCGCCCGCAAATAGATCACCGACCGAAACCGTTTCAGGTGAAAAAATGCCGCGCTTCAATTGTGCTTGCTGGTAGCTTGATGACAGCACTTCACCCAGCAGCACTAAAACAATGGAGGGAGGAATGATTTGGCCGAGCGTGCCCGCCGCACAAATCGTTCCGGTGGCGAGCTTTGGGTCATAACCCCGCTTCAACATCACGGGCAGGGATAAGAGCCCCATGGTCACGACCGTCGCACCAACGATCCCCGTCGAAGCCGCGAGCAGCGCGCCAACGACCGTCACCGCAATACCAAGGCCGCCCGGTAACCTGCCGAACATCCTGCCCATGGTTTCAAGCAGGTCTTCGGCCACCTTGGACCGCTCCAACATAACACCCATGAAGACGAACAGCGGCACTGCAATCAGCACCGGATTAGTCATGCGGCCAAAAATTTGCGGCACCAAAGCGCCCAAAAGGGCAAAATCGAACACCCCGAATAAGTTACCCAGCACCGCGAAGAACAAGGCGCTGCCGGCCAGAGTAAAAGCGACTGGATAACCGGCCAATAAAAAGCCGCAAGTGCCCGCAAATAACGTCAGCGCAAAAACTTCCTTCATGGCGCGCCGTTTTCTTCGTAATCCGCAGCAGTAATGCGCAGCGTAAGGATGGCGCGGGCCGCCATGGATACCCCTTGGGCGATCATCGTCACCGCAAATATTAGGATTAACGTTTTGAGCAGGAACACGGCAGGAATGCCGCTGGTTTCGGGTGACCCTTCAAGGATTGACCAACTCGACATCACATAAGGCCAACCCTTGATCAGGATCAGCATCGACACCGGCCATAGGAAAAAAATCGTACCGAGAAGATCAACCCAGGCCTTGTCACGCACGGTGGCTTCCCGGTAAAAAATATCGACCCGTACATGGCCGTCCTGCAGCAACGTATAAGCGGCCCCGGCCATAAACAGTGTGGCA
>JBLHLO010000299.1:0-3161 GCA_047621105.1 Alphaproteobacteria bacterium | reverse complement strand
AATAGCCTTGCATGACGAGTTCACCGCGTACGCAAATCTCACCGTCGTCATTGATGCGGGCCTCAACACCCTTGAACACCGGCCCCACGGTTTCAATCCTGATCCGTTCGGGGGGATTGCATGAAATCACCGGAGCCGCTTCGGTCATGCCATAGCCCTGCAAGATCGTGACGCCGAGCGCCAGAAAGAATATGCCAACCTCGTAATTCAGTGGGGCGCCGCCAGATACCAGAAAGCGCAGGCGGCCGCCGAACCGTGCGCGGACCTTGCGCCGCACCAGCAGATCGAGCAGCGGATCGAGCAAACGGTCGCCAAGGGTCAGGGTATCCGGCGCCTCGATCCGCTTACGTCCGATGCTCAGCGCCCGATTGAACAACAGGCGATTGAGGGGCTTGGCGCGCGCGACCGCAAGGGTGATGCGCGCGTTCAGTACCTCATACAGGCGCGGGACCGCAGTCATGATGGTGGGCTGTGCCTCAACCATGTCTTGGGCAAGACTATCGAGCCCGGTGGCATAATAGATTTCCGCACCGATGGAAAAGGGCAGGAATTGTCCCGCCATATGTTCATAGGAATGGCTGAGCGGCAGGAACGACAAAAACGCTTCCTGGTCGAGCCTGGCTGTGGCAAGCAGGTGTTGAGCCCCGGTGCAATTGGACAAGATGGCGCCGTGGGGCAGCATCACCCCTTTGGGCACGCCCCCGGTGCCGGAGGTATAAATGATGACGGCGGTATCGGTACGCTTGCCGGGGTGGGCGGCGGTGGGTGTTGCTTTGTCCAGCAAGTCTTCCCATTGATGCAGTTCGACCGAGAGCGCCTGGGCGCGGGCCACCGGTTCAATAGCGATGACATGGTGGCATCCTGGCGCGCGCGCCGCTGCCGGGAGCAACCGTGCGGCCAGTGCAGCGGTAGAAACGATGGCGGCAACGGCCCCGGAATCAGTCAGGATATGGGCATGATCGTCGACGGTATTCGTGGTGTAGGCAGGCACAGCGACGCCACCCGCGGTCAGGATGCCGAGTTCCGCGACCGGCCATTCGGGCCGGTTTTCCGAGATCAACGCGACCCGGTCTCCCGGCTTGATGCCGAGCCCGACAAGCGCGGCAGCAAGGCGCCTGGCTTTATCGGCCGTTTCTGCCCAGGTCAGCGTCCGCCAGCCGCCGTCAATGCGTGCGTGGAGCAGGGGATCGTCAGCATATCGGTCGGCCTGGTCAAAGAACATGCCGTGAAGGGTTGTGCCCTTTTCAAGATGGGCGCCCCTTTTTGGAAAAGCGGGTTTTTGCACTGCGGCCTCTTTCACGTTTGTAATCGCTCCCTATAATGCGGCCTCAGCCGCTTCTAGCCAAGTGTCCCACGAGGAGATATCGATGTCGCCGCCCAAGTCCACCCCTAAGAAAGCGGGGAAGAAAGCCACGCCTGGCCGCCCACCGCGCTGGAACCTTGATCATCTTTACATGGGGACGGATGCGGCGGTCCTCAAGCGCGATCTTGCCCGTGCTGATAAGCGTGCCGCGGCGTTTGAGCGCAAATATAAGGGTAAGCTTGCGCGCTTGTCGGGCAGCCGTCTCGGGCAAGCCATCAAAGAGCTTGAAGCGCTGGATGAATTGCTTGGCAAGATGATCTCCTATGCCCAGTTGCTTTATGCAGGGGCTGTTTCGGACCCCAAGGTCGCGCAGTTTTACCAGACCATGAATGAACGGTTGAATGCGGCGTCTTCGAGTCTGTTGTTTTTCACGCTCGAAATTAATCGTCTCTCTGACAAGGTGCTGAAGGCGAAGATGAGTGCGGGTGAATTGGCCCATTATGCCCCTTGGTTGCGTGACGTGCGTGTCTGGCGCGCCCATGAGCTCGACGATGATATGGAAAAACTGCTGCATGAAAAGGGACCGACCGGGCGGTCAGCTTGGGTGCGATTGTTTGATGAAACGCAGGCTGATCTGCGGTTTCCTATTGGGGGTAAGCAACTGACGTCTGCGGAGGCCTTTTCGCGCTTGTCCGATCGCAAACCGGCGACGCGCAAGGCGATGGCACAGAGTATCGGTAAGGTGCTCGGCGCCAACGTCAAGACCTTCGCCCTCATCACCAATACCCTAGCAAAGGACAAGGAAATCGAAGATCGTTGGCGCGGCTTTTCCCGGCCCGTCTCATCGCGGAACTTGTCCAACTACGTCGAGGACGAGGTGGTGGACGCGCTGGTCACATCCGTCAAGGCGGCCTATCCCAAGCTCAGCCACCGCTATTATCGGATGAAGGCAAAATGGATGGGCAAGAAGCGGCTCGATTATTGGGACCGCAACGCGCCGTTGCCCGATGCTGCTGAACGGCCCATCCCCTGGCCCGTGGCGAAGGATATGGTGTTGGAGGCCTATGGCGCCTTTTCACCGCGCCTGGCGGCGACGGCGCAGCGCTTTTTTGCCGATCGCTGGATCGACGCCGACGTCAGGCCGGGTAAGGAATCGGGCGCTTTTTCGCACCCTGTGGTGCCGAGCGTCCATCCCTATATCCTGATGAATTACCAAGGCAAGAGCCGTGACGTCATGACGCTCGCCCATGAACTGGGTCACGGTGTTCATCAGGTCTTGGCGGCAGGCCGTGGTCATTTTATGTCACAAACGCCGCTGACATTGGCGGAAACCGCTTCGGTGTTCGGGGAGATGCTGACCTTCCGGCGCTTGCTCGCAGCGCAGAAGAGCCCGGCGCGCCGGCGCGCATTGATTGCCGGGAAAGTGGAGGACATGCTCAATACCGCTGTTCGCCAAGTCGCGTTCTACGATTTTGAGACTCGCGTTCATGCCGCTCGCCGTCAGGGGGAACTGACTGCCGAGGCGATCTGCGATATTTGGCTTGCCGTGCAGGGTGAAAGCCTAGGGCCGTCAATTAAGCTCGACGGGGACTATCGCTATTACTGGACCTATATCCCGCATTTCATCCATTCGCCGTTTTACGTCTATGCCTATGCATTCGGTGATTGTCTGGTGAATTCGCTCTACGCCACCTATGAGGCCAAGCCCGCCGGGTTCGAGGCGAAGTACCTCGACATGCTGCGCGCCGGCGGGACCTTCAGACACAAGGAACTTTTGAAGCCGTTCGGCTTGAATGCCGCAGATCCCGCTTTCTGGGACCGGGGGTTGGGGATGATTGCCGGGTTGATTGACGAGCTG
>JBLHLO010000298.1:0-3190 GCA_047621105.1 Alphaproteobacteria bacterium | reverse complement strand
GATATTGAACAGCAAGCGGGCGCCGGGCGGATTCATGCCATGGTCGCCGATGTGACCGATGAAGCCGCCTGTCTTCGGGTGCGGGATGAAACCCTTGCCAAATTCGGTGCGATGCACGTGCTGGTCAACAATGCGGCGCGCGGTCACAAGTTTATCCACGACGCCAATCCCGGCGTGCCCATGGATTTTTGGACCGCCGACACCGACGCCTGGAAGATGATCGTCGATACCAACGTCAATGGCCCATTCCTGATGGCCAAAGCGGTGACCCCGCATTTCTTGGCCCAGAACTATGGCCGGATCGTCAATATTGGCGTCACGGAAAGTTCCATGCAGAAAAGCCGCAATTCGCCTTACGGCATTTCGAAAGCTGCGCTCGAGTCCGAAACCGTGATCTGGGCGCAGGACTTGGCCGCCACCGGTAAGAACGTCACCTGCAATGCGCTGTCACCTGGCGGGGCCACCTTGACCGGTATGATTTATGAAGATTACGGTGATCGGAAGCTCAACGACCCAGCGATCATGGGCCCGCCGATCGTCTGGCTGGCCTCGGAACGCTCCGACGGTGTGACCGGTCGGCGGCTGGCAGCCAATATCTGGGATGCCTCCCTGGATTCGGACGAAGCCGCCAAAGGTGCTTTCGCAGGGCCAGCCCTGATGGCGCCGCCTGGTAGCCAGGAAAAGACCCAGCGCTAACATTAAAAGCCGTTTCGGGCGCCCCCGCACCGGGGTAAGCTGCGTCCAAAATTACAAGACAACATTGGGGAGAATCCTATGGTCGATTTCATGCTTCTTAATTATGTGGGCGAAAAGGGTGAGGAGATTGCCGGTATCAAGGTCGGTGACAATGTCATTCCGGTTGCTGAAGGACTTGCGGCACAGACCAAAAAGAATGTGGCCTGGGCCCATTCGACCAAGACTATCCTGCGGGCCTGGGACCAATCCAAGGGGGTGTTGAATAAGCTGGCCGATGCGGCAGGGGACGGTGCCGTGAAAGCTCTCGCCCTGCCACTGTCGTCGGTCACACTATTGGCGCCGATCCTCTATCCTGATGGGATTTTCTGCGCTTTTGCCAATTTCACCGATCACATGAAAGAAATGTCGGACCGTTCACCGCCCGACAAGGCAACCGTCCGACCACTTCATTTCATCAAGCTTGGCGCCCATTGCGTCATCGGCCCTGAAGAAGAAGTCGAACTACCGGCTTTTTCACAGCAGGTGGATTGGGAAGCGGAATTGGCTGTGGTGATCGGGCGTCCGGCACGCAATGTCAAAGCGGCGGATGCTATGGATTATGTGGCAGGCTACACAATCTTGAATGATCTTTCTTTGCGCGATCAGGGTTCACGCAAAGATTGGAACGTGCGTCATGATTTTCTGTCCGGCAAAAGCTTTGATACCGGCGCCCCCATGGGGCCGTGGATCGTGCCCGCCGATCAGATCAAAGATGTCTATAAACTCAAAATGAAGCAGTGGGTTTCGGGAAGGCTGCAGCAAGATTCCGATTCCAGTTTTATGCATTTCACCATTGCTGAACAGATTGAGGAACTTTCGCGCCGCTTCACGCTTCGTCCCGGCGATGTGATTTCCACCGGTTCACCCTCAGGCAACGGCCGTCCGCAAGGAATCTATCTTAAGCCGGGCGACGAGCTATTGATCGAGATCGATGAGATCGGGAAATTGCACAATCCCATCGTTCAAGGTGAATAGGGCAGGGGGAATAGCGGCTTAGGCGTCTTTGACGATCGCTGCTTCGATCAGCTTGCGAAACGTATCGGGCATCGGTGCCGAAGAACGGCTCTTGGTATTAAAACACACCTCGGTCACTTCCTGGGTCGCGTGCAGCACGCCGGTTTCTATATCGATCAGTCTTTGACGGTGCGTCGCGCTCTTGGTGCCGAGCTTAATAAATGCGGTTTCGACCTTGAGCATAGCACCGGCGCGCACTTCACGCAGGAAATCGGTGCTGGTGCGCGCGACCACGGTGACAGCCCCTTCAGCATCCATCAATGCACGGGTAATGCCGATTGCCGGCCAAACATGAAAAGCGCCGTCATCAAGCACATGCGCATACCAACGCACGTTCATATGCCCGAGATGATCGCAATGGGCGGGAAATACCACCATGCGGGCGGTTTCAATCCAATCGGCCATCAATAATACTCCTATGCAACGAAACGGGGTTCGATATGGGCAAAATGATCCTTGCGGCGTTCTTGCCCCATGGTGATGGGAAGGGCATTAGCGAACATTGGTCCGGCATAAGTGAAGGTATGAAACTCACCATTCTCGCCGCAGGGATCGCATGAATCCGGCAAGTCGGCCAACAGCTCTTCATCAAAATCACGGCCCAGGAATTCTTCCCCGATTTGCTTAAGATCAACGCTGACGATGCGCGCCTTGAGGCCGCCCTTGATCATTTGGCGCGCCAACGCTTGTGTTTCCAATCCCCAGAGCGGAAATACCGGGGTCAGGCCGGTGCCCTTCAGCTTGTCTTCGCGGTAACGGCGCACGTCTTCAAGAAACAAATCGCCGAAGGCCATATGGGTGATGCCATCGGCCAATGCTTTTGCCACGAAAGCTTCCATGGCCGCCTCATAGGCTGTGTTAGGGCAGGGGTCAGGGAGGTGGACCTCGGTCACTGGTAATCCGACGGCGCGGGCCTGGGCACGCAAGGTATTGAGGCCGATGCCATGGATGGTGACACGACCTTCTTCGGCTGCCCCGGTGGTTGTGCTCATCAGTCCGGCAATCTCATGCTCGCCCGCTTGGCGCAGTTGGTGGAGCGTCCAGGCGCTGTCCTTGCCGGTGGACCAGCTCAACAGGGTTTTGGGCCAGCTTTTAGAGGGGGCTATCATGAAATGATGTTATCACGCCGATCGACCTCAGGCACCCCAGTGAACGGGGCCAGTGAACGGGGTAGGGCCCTACTTTTTGATCCTGGCGAAATTGGCATGGGCGACGGCCTGCCAGAGCATACCAGTACGTCGGAATACGGTCAGCCTTGGCGCTTTCTTTTGCACCTTGTGCCCATTTATGGTTTCCGTCACGGCCAGTTTGTAGTGGGTGACCAGTAAATTTTCATGGCGCGTGGCAATGACGTCGGTGACGTCCAGGACACGATTAATCCGCGCGGCGCCCCCGCTCACATAGGCCGCTTTATCATGGCCAACCCCGTCCGAACGCAGGA
>JBLHLO010000297.1:0-3206 GCA_047621105.1 Alphaproteobacteria bacterium | reverse complement strand
ACAACCGCCAAAGTCAGCTTGGTTCAGGATAATGAGCCGGCCATCTCTCAGGGCTATTTTGTTGGCGGCGCGGCGCGCGGCCATCCGGTGATGTATCCGGTAGTCGACATTGTCGAGGTCGGCGCTGGAGGTGGCTCAATCGCCTGGATAGATGAAGTGGGCGCCCTGAAGGTCGGCCCGCGCAGCGCCGGTGGTCATCCCGGCCCCGTTTGCTATGGCCAGGGCGGGACCGAAGCCACGGTCACCGATGCCAATGTTATCCTGGGCCGCTTGGTGGCGGATCGCTTCCTCGGCGGTGAGATGCCGCTCGATGTCGAGGCGGCACGCACGGCGATTCACGATCAGATCGCCACCCCGCTCGATATGACGGTCGAACAGGCAGCGCTCGGCATTATTGACATCGCGATTGCGGAAATGTCGTTGGCCGTGCGGTCGGTGTCCGTCGGGCGTGGATACGATCCCCGGGATTTCGCGATGGTGGGTTTTGGCGGGGCAGGGCCGCTTCATGCGGGCCAGATCGCGCGTGAGCTTGGCATCCCGTCCCTTATCATCCCGCGGGTGCCCGGCCATTTTTCGGCGCTCGGTATGCTTCTCGCCAATCTTCGACATGATTACGTGCGCACCTATTACAAGCCGCTTGATGCATGTGATTTTACTGAGATCGGGGCGGCATTTGACACAATGATCGAAGAAGCCCGCGGCGTGTTGGAGGAAGAGGGGGCAACACCCGATCGCATCAATTATCAGAGGTTCCTCGACATACGCTATATCGGGCAGGAATTCCCCATCCTGACGCCGGTCTCGGCTGAAGATATCGCCAGTGGGGATGTTGCCGCCTTGCGCGCCACCTTCGACCGTATCCATGATCGCCGCTATGGTCACCAGGCCGTCAATGAGCCGGTCGAGGTGGTCAATCTCCGGCTGACCGGGACGGGTGAGCGTGAGCACCTAAGCTTCCCGGGCATCGCCGGCACGGCGGGTGAAGCGCTGATTGATAGCCGCCCAGTGATTTTCAATGATCCCGCCAAGCCGGTGGTCAGCCCGATCTATGATCGCGACCGGCTTGCCGCTGGAGAAGTCGTTGTCGGGCCCGCAGCGGTTGTTGAATATGCCTCAACGACTGTCCTGTTCGCGGGTGATAGCCTGGAGGTTGCACCAAGCGGCGAGCTCATCATCGTGATCGCCCAAGGAGAGATGGCATGAGCCAACAGACCCTTGATCCCGTAACCCTGGAAGTGTTGCGCAATGCGCTGCCGGCCATTGCCAATGAGATGGCGGTGGACCTGCAGCGCACGTCCTACAACATGATGATCTATGAAGTGCAGGATTATTGCTGCGCCCTGCTGGATGCCGAAGGCCGATTGATCTCGCAAAATCTTGGGGGCGTCTCGCATTTTGTTGCCGACCTTGGCGTCGTAATCCGTGACGGCATTGCCCGTTACGGTGACGGTGGGTTTAAGCCAGGCGATGTGATTATCACCAATCATCAACGGGTCGGAGGGCAGCATCTAAATAATGTCTGCATCTATACGCCGTTCTTTTTTGATGGTGCGCTTCAGGCCTTTGCCGTTGTGCGCGCCCATTGGGTCGATATCGGTGGTCTCTCGACTGGGTTTAGTGCCGCATCATTAGTTAGCGATCCGTGGATGGAGGGATTGCAGCTCGATCAGGTCAAAATTTATGAAGAGGGGGAGCCGGATGAAAAAGTACTCGGCATTATTCGCGATAATATCCGTTTCCCGGAATCTTCCATGGGTGATCTGCGCTCGCAGATGGCGGCCTGTAAGCTGGCCGAGCGACGTCTTGACGAATTGTTTTTGCGTTACGGGCGGGAAACCATCTATGGCGGGCTTGAACGCATTTTTGATGAGACTGAAAAAAAATGTCGGAACACTGTGCGCAGTATACCCGATGGTGAATATGAGGCGGAATCGTTCCTCGATCCCGATGGTCCTGACAAGTCATTGACCGTGCCTATACGGGTCAAGGTGTTGATTTCGGGCGACGATATGACGATCGACCTCACCCGCTGTTCATTGCAGCGCAACAGCGGCATTAATGGCCGCACCCTTGCCGGTCCCTATATCGCCTATAAGGCGCTGACCGGACCGCTGGAGCCGGTCAATGAGGGGTCTTTCCGTGGCCTTAAGGTCGAGATCCAGGAAGGTAATTTCATGATGGCGCGGTATCCCGCTGTCATGGCGGGGTGGAGCCGGGGCCTGCCAACGGTAGTCGATACAATCGTCAAGGCATTGGCCCCGGCGCTGCCCGATAAGGCACCGGCGGCCCATCTCGGCACCCTTGGTGGATCCATGACGTTCTTCGGCAAAAATCCGGAAAGCGGCCGCAGCTTTGTTCTGCAGACGATCGAAGGTGGCGGCTGGGGCGCGCGTCCATGGGAAGATGGAGAATCGGCTACGGTATCGGTATGCCAAGGTGACGTGCGCAATGCCCCGGTGGAAACGATTGAGCTCAAATCGCCGGTGATGGTGCAACAGCGCGCACTTCGTAACGATTCGGGCGGGCCAGGCAAGTTCCGCGGAGGGCTTGGCGTGGTGACACAAATGACAAATCACGCCGAAGGCCGCTGGAGCGCTTCCAACGCTGGGCGCCGCCTATGCCCGCCTTGGGGCATTGCCGGCGGTGGTGCGGGCGCGGCCTCGTGCAATTATGTGCAGACCCCCGTTGACACTGAAATGAAGGTCATGGACCCGGTGCGTATGGTATCGGCGGCGGGGACCAGTGTGAAGGTTGCGACCGCCGGCGGGGGCGGCTGGGGTAATCCACTGGACCGTGATCCGGTAAGCGTTCGCGAAGACGTGCTTGATGAATTGGTATCGATTGAATCGGCGCGTGACGACTATGGCGTCGTGATTGATCCCCAGACCATGAATATTGATCCCAAAGCGACGGAGAGTTTGCGTGGGAAACTTCGCGCTCAGGGCGAGGCAGATAAGACGAAGATAGGGTGAGGAAAATGACTGATACGAAAAGCGACACCTCCATATACATCGCGCGGGTTCAGGCGGCGATGGCGGAGCAAGGCATTGGCGGCTTGATCGCTTATTACGGCGGCCAGCATAATATGCTGCGGACCGATCCGATCCTTTTGCTCGCCGATTACCGCGTGATCGGGCCCTCCGCTTTGTTGGTGCCGCGGACGGGGGAGCCCCAGCTAATTGTGAGCCCTGCCTGGGAACTTGCCC
>JBLHLO010000296.1:0-3220 GCA_047621105.1 Alphaproteobacteria bacterium | reverse complement strand
TAAGATCTTGTGGCCCAATCTTCTTTTTCTTCATGCCGCCACCGATGTATTTACGGAAGCTGCCCGCCGCCAGCATGGTCGTATCGCCATCGCCCCGGATAACCGCCAAGGCATAAGCCGAAGACGACTTGTAACCGGTAATGAATTTGACGTCCTTACCAAAGGTGCTCCACATGATCGTGCTAGTCATGAAGGACGTGCCACCGGAGCCGAGCTCCGGATTTTTGACCGGCCGCTTGAGGTCGAGAAGATCCTGGAACGAATTAATGCCGGACTTGCCCGATACAACGACCACATAATTCCCCTTGGCAATACGCGCGAGCCAGGTGAACTTGGTCAGGTCATAACGCTTGGTCTGTCCCTTGATATTGGGCATGGCATGGCCAGGAATATTAAAGATCATAATCTTCGAACCATTGGGCCGCGCGTTCTTAAGATTAATCGCCGCCTTGGAGCCACTGCCACCTGGCACGTTCTTCGGAATAACAAGAACCTTACCGCCCAATTCCTTTTCGATATAGGGCGAAAGCTTGCGGACGATGGTATCGAAACCACCGCCCGGGCCATAGGGAATGATGAATTCAACGTTACGGCTTGGCTTCCAATCGGCCGCAGAGGCTGAGTGAATTGTGGTGATGCCTGTGCCTAGAAGCACTAAAGCAACGCCGAAACTGGTCATAGTCCGCATATGAAAGTGCTCCTCTGAAATATTGATTATGGCTCGATTTATAGAGCATCTTCGACATCGGCGAAAGCCGCTTTTAAAGTTAAATGCAGAGTATTAGGGGATTGTTTTGAAAGGCTTTTTGGTGCCCTCTGAGTCTCTCCCGATTGATGATGCACAAGCCGCCAGCTCCCCTCTTCACGCACGAAAAGGTTGCTTGCGGCCAGGTAGATATCACCAATCGATTCAAAACATACCACCAGCGCTGTGGGGCCATTGATCATGACCTCTTCTTCCAGGGCCCGGATCGGCGGACGCGGCGGCGTAGTCAGAATACCCTGCCAAGTCTGCATCACCTTGTCGCGGCCATGCACCGGCGGCCAGCCGGGATGAATGCAAAACACCGGTACAGTCGATGCCCATAAGGCATCCATTGCAGCGTAATCCCCGCTAGCAAAGGCCCGATAAAATCCCGCATTTGCGGCAAGTACATCCTCAATATCTGGTTGCAGACCCACGTCGGGTCCTTTTTCTTGCGGTCCCCTCATGATGACGATCTCCCAGCTAAGTGCCGTCAGGTCTTAAGGGTTGGCACCCTTTCCTGCCAAGAGTAGCATGGCAAACCGGGACGGGTCCCCTGTTCCGGCCATTCTTGCCCACCCAGTCCCATCACCCCAAGCCCCACGGACCGCGATGCCCATGAAGGCCGCCTTGAACGACTTCCTGGAACGCTATTGGCGCAAGCTTCCCGGCAATTTCCGCGGTGCCTTCTGGATGCTGGGGGCGGCCCTTTCCTTCATTATCGTCCAAGCCTTCACCAAAGCCCTCGGCGGCAATATCCCGAGCGCAGAAATCGCCTTTTTCCGGGCCGCCATTGGCAGTGTTGCCGTCATCCCCTTCTTGATGCAGCGCGGGCTGGGGGCTTTTAAAACCGAGAATCTGCCCTTCCATATTGGCCGTGGGCTATTTGGAGCGATGGCCATCTTTCTGATGGTCTATGCAATCGTTCACATGCCGATCGCCGAAGCCACGGTAATCGGCTTTACCCGAATACTCTTCCTGATTGTGCTTGCTGTTTTGTTTCTGGGCGAAACGGCCAATTGGCGACGTTGGATCGCAACTCTCGGCGGATTCTGCGGTGTGATCATCATGTTACGGCCTGGGGATGAGACGTTTCAATTGGCCGCGCTCTCCGCCCTCGGGGCGGCCTTCTGCTTCGCCGCGGCCCATACCTGCATCAAGAAATGTACCCAGCGCAAAGATCACCCCATGACGGTCCAGACCTACTATGCCGTCTTCTCTACAAGTTTGATGCTGATCCCAGCAATTTGGGGGTGGGCCACACCAAGTTTGGAACAGATGCTGCTTCTATTAGGCATGGGCGTGATGTCAGGGGTTGCTCAAACCTGCACCGCCTACGCTTATAACTCAGGCGAAGCCACGTTCGTCGCGCCCTTCGATTATTCACGCCTGTTGTGGGCAGCCCTGGTGGGATGGTTCCTGTTCGCCGAACCGCTGGGCTTCATGACACTCATAGGCGCGGCCATCATTATCGGTTCCAACGCCTATATCGCCCGCCGCCAGACGCTAGAAAACCGTGCCGCCAAGAAGGCCGAAGCCGATAAAGCGTAACGGGCCTGTATAGAGGCGGCGTTTTACGGGTTCATGATCCGGATCGGCGCGTCCTTCAACCAGGCTTCGATATCCTCAATCCCCTGATCAAAGAAATTTTGAAAGCCTTCCAAAGCCGTGTAGCCAAGATGCGGCGTCGCCACAATGCGGTCGATACGACGGTAGGGATGATCGGCTGGCATCGGTTCAATATCGAACACATCCAGACCAGCACCGGCAATGGTGCCTGCCTCAATCGCGGTAACCAGTGCCGCCTCCTCGACAATGGGTCCACGGGAAGTATTGATAAGGAAGGCACTTGGTTTCATTTTCTTCAATTGCGCCGTGCCTATCAGGCCTTTGGTGCGCTCCGACAGGACCACATGAATGGTGACGATATCCGCACGCGTCAAAAGATCATCCAGGCTTGCGGCGAGTTCGACCTCGTGCTCGGCACATTTTTCAGCCGTCAGATTTTGGCTCCACGCAATGACGTTCATGCCAAAGGCCTTGGCATAACCGGACACGGGCACCCCCTGTTTGCCCAGGCCGATAACGCCTAAGGTCTTGCCGTGCAGGCAGCTCCCCAGCCCGACTTGCCAGCCGCCGTTGCGGACGCTCTCGACCTCCCGCGGGATGTTGCGCGTGGTTGCCAGCAGCAGTGCCCATGTTAATTCCGATGTGGAATAACTGAACGATTCGGACCCACATACGACAATGCCCTTTTCCTTGGCCGCCGCCATATCGATGCCCAGATTGCGCATACCGCCCGTCACCAACAGCTTGAGGTTCGGCAGCTTGTCTAGAAGTTCGCGCGGGAATCGGGTGCGTTCACGAATGCAGACGACAATCTCAAATGGTTGTAGCCGTTCTGCGATCGCATCAATGTCGTAAAGGTGATCGTTGAACACCGTGATCTCAACCCGGCCCTCAAGCACCGACCAA
>JBLHLO010000295.1:0-3223 GCA_047621105.1 Alphaproteobacteria bacterium | reverse complement strand
TGGGGAGAACCATCGGGATTCTAGGCTGCATGTCGTATTCACAGGAAATAGAAACTTGCCTCACCGCGCGTATCGGCGCCCATGGCCTTGACGAGGCGGCATTGGCAGCCCGTCTTGACCGGCTGGGCCCGGCACTTGAGGCCCTCAAAGGCGCCCATCTGCCCCATTTTGACCAGCCCGGACGGCGCGACGACCTCGATGAAATTGCAGAGGTGGCGACCCATCTACGCCGATTCGACAACGTGATCGTGCTGGGGACGGGCGGTTCCAGCCTCGGTGGCCGGGTGCTTGCGACGGTTGCCCGCGACGCGGACGCCCCCTGCCTTTATTTTCTTGATAACGTGGATCCCGACGGGTTCGACGCGGCACTGGGGCATCTCGATCCTGCACGTACCGGTACGTTGATTGTCTCCAAGTCCGGCACGACGGCGGAGACCTTGGTCCAGGCACTGGTGGT
Source organism: Alphaproteobacteria bacterium (assembly GCA_047621105.1). Taxonomy (GTDB): domain Bacteria; phylum Pseudomonadota; class Alphaproteobacteria; order SMXQ01; family SMXQ01; genus WHSO01. Next base: position 2,766 of record JBLHLO010000295.1, on the reverse strand, counting down.
TCTTCCCTGGCTGGCAGATGCAGGGATTGATGTGGCGGGGCACGTGGTGGGTATTTCTGATCCTGTGGATCAGGCTGCGCCAAGTCCCTTGCGCCAACTGGCCAGCCATTATCATTTTAAAATGCTCGATCATGTTCCCGGCATTGGCGGGCGCTTCGCCGCGCTGACCAATGTCGGACTGATTCCGGCGGCGATTGCCGGGCTTGATCCGGTGAGGGTGCGTGCGGGCGCTGCTGAGACCTTGGCGCGTACCTTTGATGCCGCAACGCCTGCTGAAGCGCCGCCTGTTCTTGGCGCCGCACTTATTGTTGGCCTCGCCTATGAAAACGCGATCACGCAGACGGTATTGATGCCCTACCTCGATCGGTTTGCCCCGCTGGCGCACTGGTTTTGTGAGCTTTGGGCCGAAAGCTTAGGTAAAGGGGGGCACGGCACGACGCCGATCGCTGCCCGGGGTACGGTCGATCAGCACAGCCAGTTGCAATTGTGGCTTGATGGGCCCGCCGACAAGATGTTCACCTTGATTCTGGGCAATGCAGAGGGGACGGGCACCCGCCTTGATGTTGCATCCACTGGTACCGATGGCCTCGATTATCTCGATGGACGCACCATGGGCGATCTACTCGCTGCAGAACAGGAAGCGATGCGCGATACTTTGGTCGCGGCGGGGCGCCCGGTCCGGGTTTTGCGCGTCGAATCTGCGGATGCGGAAAGTATCGGTGCGCTGATGATGCATTTCATGATGGAAACAATCCTTGCCGCCCATCTGCTGGGGGTTGATCCGTTCGATCAGCCTGCGGTTGAGGACGGCAAGCGATTGACCCGGGCACGGCTCGCGGCCATGAAGGGCGGCACGTGACCATCCGCATCCTGCCCGATGGTCTGGTCAACCGCATCGCCGCCGGTGAGGTGGTGGAGCGGCCCGCCGCAGCGGTGAAGGAACTGGTGGAAAATGCCATCGACGCCGGGGCGCTTCGGATCGATGTGAATTTGCGCGAAGGCGGCAAGAGCTTCATCGCCGTTACCGACGATGGCAGCGGCATGGAAGCGGACGAGCTGGCCCTGGCGATCACGCGGCACGCCACCTCGAAACTTGCAGGCGATGACCTCATCCATATTGCGACCCTGGGATTTAGGGGTGAAGCCTTGCCGTCCATTGGTGCCGTTGCCCGGCTCGCGATCACGTCGCGCAAGGGGGCGGCGCCTGCGCATAAGATTGAGGTCGAGGGCGGGCGTATCACTGCGCCTAAACCGGCGGCGCTCGCGTGCGGCACGCGGGTCGAGGTGCGTGACTTGTTCTTCGCCACGCCGGCACGGCTCAAATTTCTCAAGGCCGACCGCACGGAGCGAAGCCATGTCCTTGATGTGGTGACGCGGCTCGCCATGGCGCACCCGGAGATTGCCTTTAACGTAAGCGACGAGTCCGGTGAAAAACTTGGCGTTGCGGCGGCGGGGGCAGATTTATTAGCCGCGCGGCGCAAGCGCCTCACCGATATTCTAGGGCGCGATTTTGCGACCGATGCGCTGGATATCGAGGCCGAGCGTGAAGGTCTCAAACTGACTGGCCTCGCTGGCCTGCCGACGGCGTCACGGCGTACCGCTGACCGGCAATATTTATTCGTCAATGGCCGCCCTGTGCGTGATCGGCTTTTGGTCGGGGCCGTGCGGGGTGCCTATCAGGATGTGCTGGCCCGCGACCGCCATGCCGCGGTGGCGCTGTTCCTCGATGTGGTCCCCGACTTCGTCGATGTTAACGTGCATCCGGCCAAGACTGAGGTGCGCTTCCAGGATGCGGGCGTGGTGCGGGGACTTATCGTTGGCGCCATCCGTCATGCGCTTGCGGGCGCTGGTGTGCGTTCGGCGAGCGCGACGTCCAACGCTGCCCTTGGCGCCTTCCGCCCAGGAGGTGGTGGCGGCGGTGGGGCTTATGTGCCGGGGCCGCAACGCCCAGCCGGGCGGGGTTTCCACGAAGCCGCCGCCGCGTTTCAGGCGCCGTTGCCGGGTTCCGCGGAAGGCTTTGCCGGGCTTACCCCGGCCGCACCCGGGGTGGTGGACGGGACGTCCCCAACTGATATTGCCCAGTATGATTATCCCTTAGGTGCCGCCCGCGCCCAGTTATTCGCTACCTATATCATCGCCGAAACGCCTGATGGGATGGTGATCGTCGATCAGCACGCAGCCCATGAGCGTTTGGTCTATGAACGGATCAAATCGGCACTGGGCGGCACAGGCGTTGCCCGCCAGCTTTTGCTGATCCCCGAAGTGGTGGAAATGGAGCCGCGTGCGGCGGAACGCCTACTTGCCCGGGCCGAGGAACTGGCCCAACTGGGTCTGTTGATCGAGGCTTTTGGCGAAGGGGCAGTGGTGGTGCGCGAAACGCCGGCGCTGCTGGGCGAGGTGGCCGTGGCACGGTTGTTGAACGATCTGGCTGATGACTTGACGGAAATGGACGATGGCTTGGCGCTCACCGAACGGCTTGAGACCGTCTGCGCCACGATGGCCTGTCATTCATCGGTCCGCGCCGGGCGTAAGCTCAACGGCGATGAAATGAATGCGTTGCTGCGTGAGATGGAAGCCACCCCTAATGCGGCCCAATGCGGCCACGGGCGGCCGACCTTGGTGACGTTGGGACGCAGCGATATTGAAAAGCTATTTGGCCGCAGGTAATGAGAGTGACTAGCTAATGTCTAGAAACGTAAAATTTGGAGTTTCAATATTTGCGGTTTTGTTGGCTTTCGCCGACATATTTTGGCTGAATATAAGTGT
>JBLHLO010000294.1:0-3237 GCA_047621105.1 Alphaproteobacteria bacterium | reverse complement strand
CAAAGAAATGCGGGCCATGTCGGCTTCGTGCAAGACAATCGACATGTCTTTTTCGGCCCAGGGCATTTCACGCTGCATCAACCAGGTTTCAAGGGCCCAGTTCTGGGCCGAGGAAACCAACAAGGCTTGGCGCAGCTTTTCTTCATCAACACCGAGGGCACTGCCAAGCTTCAAGCCTTCGTAATTTGCAGAAATACAGGCCCAGAGCACCATGTTGTTGACCATCTTGCCGACCTGACCGGCACCCAGGACCCCCAGATAATGGATCGCATCGGCAAAGGCCGCAAAGGCTGGCTTGCAACGATTGAACACCGACGCCTTGCCGCCCCCGAGCACCAGCAGTTTGCCCGCTTCCGCCGCCGGTTCGCCCCGGCACAGCGGTGCGTCGACCAGATCGATCCCCTTGCGGGTCATGCGACTGGGCAGGTCACGCATATATTCCGGGGACACCGTCGAGCAGATCGCAATTGTGGTCCCGGTCCGGGCCCCAGAAACGACACCTTTGGGGCCAAATAAAACTGTATCCACCTCACTATCAAAACCGACCACGACGATAATGAGGTCAGATTTTGCGGCGACATCTGCGGGCGATTTTCCCGTTTTAGCACCATTTTTACGCGCCGCCGCCATCAGCTTCGGCGCAATGTCAAAACCATGAACCGTAAAGCCTTTGGCCACGAGATATTTGGTCATCGGCCCGCCCATCTTACCGAGCCCGATCATCGCAACAGATTTGATTGCTTTGGCAGCCATGCCACCCTCCCCTTATGCGTCGTGATTTGCGCGCAGTATGATCGCTTTACGGTTTACCCAAAAGCCCATCAAGGGCCCTAATGACCGCATCAACCGGGATCAATGATGGATCATCTCCGCCGTAATCTTGTGAATCCAGGGTTACCTGCCGGGGGCTGCGCGGGGAATACTTGCGCGGATCATGCTTCGAAAAAAGAGACAGCAGCGGCGCCCCACCTGCAGCCAGCATATGACCGGTACCGGAATCATTGGCAACCGCTGCCGCCAACCGTTCGCCCAGGGCAACGACGAAGATCGGACCCTTGGGGCCGCCCTTTTCTTCCCATTCAGGGAAACGGGCTTCCGGCACCGCTGTCTTGATTTTATCAAGCAGATCTCGTTCATCGGGGCCGAGCAAAAAGACCGGCACCCGGCCTTGGGCCACTTGTTCTTTGGCGACCTTGATAAAACCGGGCAGCGGCCAGATTCGGGCCTTTTCCCCCGCCCCCGGCGAAATGCCGACATAGACCGGCCCATCGGGCAGACGCGCATGTGCGGCGGCGCGGAATTCTTCTGGCACCTGCAAAGGTGCATTGGGCATCGTGTCCGGTTTGGCGGCCACCACATCCAAAAGACCCGAGAGATAATCAACCAAATGAAGGGGCCGTTCCCAACCCGGCGCTGGGTGGCGGTCGGAAAAACGAAAATTCCCGGTACCGGAAATAAACAGACCATGACGGAGGCGGCGCACGCAGAGGGTACGAATGAGGGCGCGCTGGGTATCGATCACCAAATCGAAATGCCGCCCGCCAAGGGGGCGTCGAAAACGGAACAGTTCGCCGAGGCCCGTCCCCAGGCCCGCCGCGCTCAACACTTCATCGAGGTAGCCCGTGGCAAGCGATTTCAGAACACCGTCATAAACGGTGGGGAGCACGCCTGCACACCAGGTGATGTGAGCGTCCGGGAACCGGGCACGCAGATCGCGCAGGAACGGTAATTTAACGAACCCGTCGCCGACGACATCTGCATAGGTATAGATCAGAATAGTTTTGGGGGTGTAATCTGTGTGTGTCGACATTGGAATTCTATTCGCCATCTTGCAGTCTGCGATCTATCCCTATCTTCCAATCCCGGCGATGCTGGCGGTTCTGTGGGCAACCGGTGGCCTGATCATGGGTCTTGGCATCGGTACTATCGCGAGCCTGGTTTACAGAAAGTAGCTATTCTCAAACATATCTACTCGACATGGTTGAGAGGGTCTTGCCTCTTGTGCAGGATACGGACAACGGAAATGCCGAAATCTGTTTGCATGTAAAAGATAATATGACTTTCAAAGGGGAAGCTAAATATGTCGTGACCGAGTTCGGCCCGCTGATGCCCCATCAATGGGCGTTCTGCCAACTCCCCTAGCCTGCTTTCCATCGCATCAAGATATGCGCGGGTCTGAGCAAGGCCCCATTGTTCAGTGGTGTATTCAGAAAAGCGGGAAAGGTCTAAATGCGCTTCCCGCGATAGATCAAAGTGCGCCACTACTCAAGATTTGCCCTTACGCCTGCAAAGGCTTGTTTTCCATCAACCAGTCGGCCTGCCTTGATATCGGCGCGGCCTTTGTCGATCTCCGCCTTAAGGCTGGCCAGTTTAAAAGCCTCCAACTGTTTATAATCTTCAGCGGAAACCATCACGGCCACTGGGCGGCCATGTTTTTCGATGCTCACCGGCTCACGCTGTGCCGTATCCAATAATTCACCAAACCGATTCTTTGCTTCCAAGGCTGCAATACTACGCATGTCCAAGTCTCTCTTAGAGTGAGCTCTAAACGGCTATAATAGCTGTTTTAGGCGTTTTGTCAATCTGGGCTTGGGCCGGCTTTGGGTAGGATGGGAGCAATAGAATGAACGTCTTGAGGATGGTTGAGGGTAGTAGAGTGGTGCGCCCGGCAGGGCTCGAACCTGCAACATCCGGCTTAGAAGGCCGGTGCTCTATCCAGTTGAGCTACGGGCGCCCCAGAATCGGTACGAGCCTATCAGGCTCAGTGTTACCGGAAATTCTTGGCGTAGCTTTTGATGCGCGGTCTTCGTGCCTGGGGCTCGATTACTTCATACTCAAAGCCGTTACGGGTGGCATAGGCAATCGCCTCCTCACGGCTGGAAAACCCAAGCCTGAGCTGGGACCGGGTATCAGCCGAAGACGTCCAGCCCATCAGCGGATCGCGTGAGCGGGCGCTGGCGGCAACATGTTCCACCATCCAATCGTGGGTCTTGGCCCTGCCCTGCTGCATGGCAGTGCGGCAAGGCAGGTAAATACGGACTTTGATCATGGCCCTCTCCAATGTGCGGCCTATGGGTATCGCTCAAGGCCGCCGCCGTCAAGCGCTCGTGAGCTGAAACCGCCTTAAGGGGCTGAGTGAGACCCTGGAGGCTTTGTCACCCCTACGGGATATGACATCATTGGCCCATGTTGCGCCTCGAACAGGCGGCCCGCTCTTATGGCGGCGTCCCCGCCCTC
>JBLHLO010000293.1:0-3253 GCA_047621105.1 Alphaproteobacteria bacterium | reverse complement strand
GCGGCGTGCACATTCATGCCCCCGTTGTTCGTTGTCAGTGGCTGGTTTCCTTTTCTCTTGGTTCTGCAGATGTCCCTCGGCGCCGTGTTGTCGTTTGGTTGGATCGGCTCCCAGGCCCTCGCAGTTTATGTCGGACGAAACGATCCGCGCGTGGTCGGCCGATTTTCCTTCTGCGCCCGCGTCGGCGTGATGATCGCCCCGGTGGTTGCCGGATTGATGTGGGATTATCTGCCCTATTGGGTGTCGTTCTTGGTCGGCGGCGCCATGGGCGGCGTGTTTTGGCTTTTGGTCCGCGCCCTGCCGCCTGAAGACATTGGTGAAGACGCGGACAAGACAGCCGAACGCCCGCCGTTTCGCCTACGTGACATCCTGCCCAGCCTGTCAGATTACATCGGGGCTATTGGCTTGCTGGTCATCCCTATGGTCGCCTTCGTGGTCATCGTCTCTTCCGTCCGCATCGGCACCGCCTTGTTGCAAAATTCCTTCTACGTGGTCTATCTGAAAGAACTCGGGCTTCAGGCCACAGTGATCGGCCTTTTCGTAACGCTGTCACAATTGATGGCAGCCACAGGCACCCTCTCGTCTGCTTGGTTCCAAAAGTTTATGCGGCCTCATTGGTTGTTCTTGGGCATGGTCGTTCTTTCGGTGGTGACGATTTACGGGACACCGCTCCTCGGTTCCGTGATGGTCCTGCTGGCGATAGCCATCGCCATCCGCGGCTTTGCCCAAGGGGCAAGCCAGCCGGTCATGTACTCCATCTTGTCCGGGGCCGTGAGCCGTGAAATTCAAGCCACAGCTATCGGCTTGCGCGCCACCGGCAACCGCGTTGCCGGCATTGGGCTACCGCTGATCTTGGGCGGCGTGGCCGAATTATGGGGTCTGAACGCCACCTTCTATGTCACCGGGGGATTGTTGCTGACAATCTTGGCCGCCACCGGCATCTGGATCGCCATCAAGGGACCGCAGAGCAAACCGTGAACGACACCAGCAAAAACCAACACATAGATGGGGCACCCATGGTCCCCCTCGCTAGCCAGGCGGCGATCTATGCCACGGGGTGTTTCGGCAATGCTTCCGAAAACGTCTATTCGGTTGTGCTGCCGTTATGGGCCGTCATGCTCGGGGCATCGCCCTTAGAAGTCGGCATATTGATCGGTGCCCGTCATTTTCTTTCCGCCGCCTTTGCCATTCACGGTGGTGCACTGATGGACCAGATCGGCACGCGACGCGTCCTACTGGCCGTCGGCATCATCGGCGCGGTCACACCCTGGCTTTATCCGGCAATGCCGTGGCTGGGGGCGATCTTCATGCTGCAACTGGTTGGCGGCTTGTCGTCGGCCTTCGGCTGGATGGGGGCCCAGGCCCAGGTCGGTGAGATCATGATGGGATCGCCAACCTATGCCGGGCGCATGAGCTTTTGCCTCCGCTTCGCCCAGATCAGCGGGCCACCGACGGCCGGGCTCGCCTGGGATTTGGGTGGGCCGTGGGGCGGTTTTGCCTTCCTTGGGGTTTGGGGCGTCTGTCAGTTCCTCGCCATCCTGGCGCTGCCCAAACCGCCGGAGACAGATGCCGCATCGTCCCGCCCACGGCTCAAGATGGGGGATGCGGTGCCCCGCCTTGCCAATTATCAGGCCGCCTTTGCCCTGCTCGCGATACCGGCTATCGCGGTGATCATCATGCTGACGGTACTGCGCATTTCCAGCGGGGCCATTCATTTCTCCTTCTATGTCGTCTACTTGAAGGAGATCGGCTACACCGGCACCTTGATCGGCACCTTAATCGGCGCGGGTGCATTCTTCGGTTTTGGCGGCACCCTGGCCGCAAGACCGCTGGCCAAACGTTTCCCGATTCATTGGTTGTTGATTATCGCCGTCGCCGGATGCGTCTTGTTTGTTGTCGTCACACCCCTGTTAGGGGCGGTCTTTTTTCTCTTGTTTATCGCCGCCGCCGGGCGCGGTATCGCCTCCGGACTCAGCCAACCCTTGATGATTACCCTGCTGTCGCAATCCGCCGGCACCGGCAAACAAGGCAAAGCCGTCGGCCTGCGCGCCACCGCCAATCGCATGTCATCGTCAACCATTCCGGTCTTGATGGGTTTGGTGATCGAAGTCGTGGGGCTTGAAGCCGGCTTTTATGTTTTCGGCGCCATTTTGCTCGGCGCATTGATCCCGATTATTCGTTATGCAAACCGGACGATGGGGGCTGAGCCCCCCGTGCCCCAAGGAAATGCCTCTTGAGCGCCCCCGCCGCAGGTGAGCCGCCGGTCAAGGTTGGGCTCCGGCTGGAACTTGCCGTTTACGGCGCGGCCACATTTTCCAATTCACTGGGCTACATGATCATGGTGGTCATGCCGCTATGGGTGCTGACCCTCGACGTTGCGCCGCTGATGGTCGGCATCATCCTCGGCGCACGTCATTTCCTGGTGCTGCTCTATTCCATTCATGGCGGCGCCATGATGGACCGGCTCGATGTGCGCCGGATGATGATCCTGTTCGGTGCCGGGGCTGTCGCACTGCCACTCCTCTTTCCACTCTCGCCCTGGGTTTGGCTGGTCGTGGTCTTACAGATGCTGGCCGGTTACTGCACGGCGATCGGCTGGATGGGCGCACAGGCGATCATCGGTCAGGCCATGCGCGGTAGTGCCGTCCATACCGGACGGATGAGTGCCATCGTGCGGATCGGCGCCCTGATCGGTCCTCCCTTTGCCGGGGCTGCCTGGGATTTCGGTGGCCCTTGGGCGGCCTTTGGCACGCTGTCGCTTTGGGCCTTCGGCCTGTTTATCTGCTGCTTGGCCCTTCCCGCCCCCGAAAATGCTGCCGATGCCCGCCCAAATCCCCGTATACGGGATTTAATCCCCCATCTCTCCGACTACATCGCCGCGATCAAGCTGATGGCGGTGCCGCTGGTCGCCGTGGTCATGCTGATTTCAGTGTTGCGCATCACCGGCTTCAGCATCCAGGCATCATTCTATGCGGTCTATCTTGAAGGCCAGGGCTATACCGGCACCGCCATCGGCGTGCTGCTCGCCATCTATTCGTTATTTGGCGGCGGCTCGGCACTGATGGTCGGGACGATGACGCGCCACATTTCCCCCATCTGGCTGATGATTATTGTGGTCACGGGATCAACCATCGCGATCGCGGTGACCCCATTGATGGGCAGTTATCTGCTGCTGGCCATTGCCGCCGCCATTAACGGCGGCTGTTACGGGCTCAGCCAACCCTTGGTGATCAGCTTTACCTCCAAGATTGTC
>JBLHLO010000292.1:0-3268 GCA_047621105.1 Alphaproteobacteria bacterium | reverse complement strand
AAATCAATGCCCTAGGATGACACAGCGCCCATTTTTGAGACCGCCCCACAACGGACCGGCGCCAACGGTTCCGGGTACCCCGCAAGCCCCGGAAATCTGGCAGGGTGGCAATCAACATGCAAGGAGATTGAGAGTTGAAACCGGTATTTTTCTGAGCATTTACAAAGATATTTTCCTGGCCCGAAGCTACCCGCCCACCACTCTCCAAAACTTCCCTTTGGAAAGACAAAAAAACGGGACGACCGAAGCCGTCCCGCCTTTGCCGTGCCCTAGGGCACGGATGCGTATAAACCTGCTATTTGCAGTCGATATTCATGGCTGACTGAGCACCCAGAACCTTGAAATCACAGGACATGCCAACCTTCAGCGCCTTGCGCTTGGCCTTTTTGCCACCGACCATGATCTTGGTCTTGGAGCCGGAAATGCTCAGCTTGCCCTTCTTCCCGCCGCCCTTCCAGCTGACACGGCGGCCACCACGTTGAACCTTAGTGATCTTCCCCTTGTAAGAGCTGATCGTGAGCTTGGCCTGGGTGATGTTGATGTTGTTCTTGTTGGAGATCGCATTGGCCGCATGGTCAATGATCTCCTTGGGTAGGATATAAAGCTCAGCCAACAAGGCCTGTATCTCCTCACCGCTCACCGCGGCGATCGGCAAGCGGCCCTTCTTCGCTTCAGCCAGGAACTTGGGATCGTTCATGGTTGCCATGAAGGCAGCCCGCAGGGCCTTGACCCGATCAGCCGGAACCTCCGGACCAATGGCAAAAGGACGGCCCATTACCAATCCGGCCAGCACGATGTCAAGCGCCTTGCGATCCTTTTCGTTCTTGATGAACTTGCCGACCAACGGCACATCCTTTAGGTCAGGATGGCTCGTTTTGGCGATCTGCAGCGGGAAAACGACCTTCTTGTCCTTCAGCCACTTGGCACGGGTTGAGAGCACTGACGACCATGACCAAGCGCAGCGGCCGTGAACTTCGCCCTTTTCCATAGCCAGATTGATATCGGCGCCCCCGGGATAGCCAGTGATCAGGCGCAAGCGAGTACCGATCAGGTTGTTGAGAACCATCGCCTGGGTATCGGTGCCCGACCCGGCCCCGGTCCCACCAACGATTGGCACCTTGTTGAACAGGTCATCTGTCGTCTTGATCGGCGACGTGTGCCAGAAAGCACAAACGCTGTATTCCTGATTGGCGCTGCCCAGCCAATGAAATTTATTGGCCTTGAACTTGACCTTGGGATTACCGGTGAGGTCCTCGAGCGGAATTTGACGGCCGATGATACCGATATTGGTGCCGTCCTGCTTGAAAGCGCTATAGAGCGCATTGGCAAGCCGCATACCCCCGGCCCCGGTGTAATTCTTCGGCGTGATGCTGGGTTTGCCGGGAATATGACGAGCCATATGCCGGCCGACGGTGCGCCCATAGCGGTCATAACCGCCGCCGGCCGAATAGCCGATATACATGGTCACGCGCTTGTTTTTGTAAAAATCGCTGACCGCATCGGCCGCGACCGGGGAAGCGCCAAAGCTTGCGAGCAAGCTGCCCGCGGCAAAGACGCCCATCAATTTATTTGTAAGGTTCATGCCGCATCTCCCGTTTTTGCGGTTTCAGACAACTTAAATTCTTTGCTGGTTATTCAAAGCTCACCTTAGGTGAATAAGCGTATCTTGAAAGGAAGCCTACCCTTCCAGGCCCCTGCAGACAACCCTGCGACGACCGATAGCGCTCGTAAAAAAACCCCGGAAGCGGCAATTTTCTCCGCTTCCGGGGTCGAAATGATAAGGGTCTAGAGCTACTTACAGTCTATTTTCTTGGCTTCCGCCGTACCCTCGGCGGCACAGTCCATGCCCAGCTTGAGCGCTTTACGGCTAGCCTTCTTGCCGCCCACCGTGATCTTGGTGCGCGAGCCCGACACACCGAACGTCTTGCCGGCAATCGTCACTTCGCGGGCACCAGCGCCAAGCTTCTCAAGCTTGCCCTTGACCTTGATGATGCTGACCTTGGCCTTTTCGATCTTGATCTTCGAACGGTCTAGAGCGGCAACCCGCGACGCCTCGATGATATCCTTCGGAGCCGCGAACATATCGGCCACGACCTTCTGAACTGCCTCGCCGCTGATCGGCGTGATCTCCAGCTTGGCTTTGTCAGCCTCTTTGGTGAAGGCCGGAGATTTCAAAGTCGCCATGAAGCTCTTACGCAACATGTCGGCCCGATCCGCCGGGACTTTCGGCGGTGCCACAAACGGACGGCCCATGGTCTGGCGGGCAAAGATCAATTCAAGAATCTTGCGTGTGCGAGGATCGCGGGCCATATCCATGATGAAAGGCGTGTCCTTGAGGTCAGGATGCTTGTTCATGGACATCTGCAAGATGACATCGACCTTTTTTTCCTTCAGCCAGTTGGGCCGGGTGGAGACAACCGATGACCACGACCAACCGCAGCGGCCCTGTACTTCACCACGTTCCATAGCGAAGTTGATGTCGTTGCCGCCCGGATAGCCGGTGACCAGCTTGAGCTTGGCCCCGAGGACGTTGTTCAGCACTTGGGGGAAAGTATCAGTATCAGCGCCGGGACCGGTGCCGCCGACGATGATTTCTTTCTTGAGCATATCGTCGAATGACTTGACGTTGGCCGTGTGCCACGTCACGCAGACGCTCACTTCGTCGTTGGCGCTGCCGATCCAGGTCATCTCCGACGACTTGAACTTGACGCCCTTTGTACCCCACAATTCTTCCTGCACGATACCGCGACTGACGATGCCGACGACCGTGCCGTTCTTAGCGCGGATATTGTACAGCTCATTCATCAGGCGCATGGACCCAGCACCTGGAACGTTGCGCGGAATCATGTTGGGCTTGCCGGGAATTTGACTCGGCCAATGCCGTGCGATCATGCGGCCATAGGTGTCATAGCCGCCACCGGACGAATAACCGATCAGCATTTCCATGCGCTTACCCTTGTAGAAATCGGATACGGCATCAGCCTTGGCTGGCAATCCGGATACGATGATACCTGCCGTGGCCAGGGCCACGAGTTTGAGGTGCGATTGCATCTTTCGTTTCTCCAGAAAAGAGGCCGGCGCCATGATAGGCACAGGCCGGGGTTAACGCTTTAACCGGGGCGGTTCGTCCGAGACGGAGCCCATCTACCGGCATATATACATCCACTCGCTTCGGCACAAGGGCGCTCAAATGGATTGCAGATAATTAATAATTAGAGGCGCCCTAACGCCCCGGAATTCCCGCCGGGGCGCCCAGCACCTGCAGGAT
>JBLHLO010000291.1:0-3286 GCA_047621105.1 Alphaproteobacteria bacterium | reverse complement strand
TGATCTTCGGCACCGGCTTTGCGCCGTTCCGTGGGGGGCCACTTTATTACGCACAAGCCCGTGGGATAAGCGACGTACGGGCCCGTCTCAGTGCGCTTGAAGCTCTTCATGGTGCCCGCTACCGGCCGAGTGACGGCTGGGACAAGCTGGCGGCTCCGGCGCCCTTGCCGTAATGACGAAGGCCACTGATCTCATTGCCTTGGACGAAACGCGGACCCTCGACGGGCTGTTCCGGGAACGGGTTCGCCGGACGCCGGAAGCGCCCGCATACCGCGCCTTCAATCTTGCAACCGACGCCTGGGAGGGGATTACCTGGGCCACGGCGGTGCATGAAGTCGCCCGTTGGCAGGCAGCGCTTGCCGGCGAAGGTCTCTCGCCCGGTGACCGTGTTGCGGTGATGCTGCCGGGCGGGTTTGCCTGGGTCTATTTTGAACAAGCGGCTATCGGTCTTGGCTTGGTAGTGGTGCCGATCTTCGCTCGCGACCGCCCCGGTAACGCGGCTTATATTCTGAAGCATTCCGGTGCGCGTCTGGTGTTGATTGGCACGGATGAAGATTGGCGCTTGATTGCGGCAGAAGATGATGATCTTGCCGCGGTTTCCCGTATCGTGACTCTAGATTCGGCGGTCGGCAGCAAAGATGCGCGTTTGGCCGCACTGGATGATTGGCTACCGACAGCCGGGGGTGCTTTGATCGGCACCAATGACGGCACTGCATTGGCAACCCTGGTTTATACCTCCGGGACTTCCGGCCCGCCCAAGGGCGTCATGCTTTCACACAAAAATATTCTCGCCAATGTGGCCGCCGGATTGAAAAGCGTGCCGGTCTTTCCTGACGATATCTTTCTATCCTTCCTGCCGCTGAATCATATGTTGGAACGCACGGTCGGCTATTACGTGCCGATGATGGCCGGTGCCGAGGTGGCATTTGTGCGCGAAATCCCCAAAATTGCTGAAGACCTCCAGACCATAAGGCCGACCTGCATCGTTTCGGTGCCGCGCATTTATGATCGGGTATATGACAAAATAGTTGAAACCCTCGCGACCAAACCCGCACCGCTACGTTGGCTTGCCCATGTCGCGGCCCATGTCGGCTGGCGGGCTTTTGAGCATACGCAAGGGCGCGCCATCTGGGCGCCAGACTTGCTGCTGGCCCCGCTTTTGGACCGGTTGGTGGCGGTCAAAGTGCGTGCCGCTTTCGGCGGCCGGCTGCGTGTGGCGATCACTGGCGGCGCGGCCTTGGCAGGGGACGTGGCACGTTTCCTCATCGGGCAGGGCGTGCCGATCTTGCAAGGTTACGGCCTGACCGAGTTGAGCCCGGTGGCCAGCGTCAATACTGCCACAAATAATGATCCATTGAGCGTCGGCCCGGCTCTTGCGGGGGTCGAGATACGGATCGCGCCCGGTGGCGAAATCCTGGTGCGCGGGGATTTGCTGATGATCGGCTATTGGCAGAACGATAAGGCGACCGATGAGGCTGTCGATGCAGAGGGTTGGTTGCACACCGGTGATATTGGCCGAATATTCGAGGACAAGCTCTATATCCAGGGGCGTATCAAGGACATCATCGTTCTTGATACCGGTGAAAAAATTGCACCGACGGATATGGAAGAGGCAATTGCCGCCGACGCCGCTATCGATCAAGTGCTGGTGGCTGGCGAAGGCCATCCCTATTTGATCGCCATTGTCGTGCAGGCGGGGAAGGTGGCGATTGATGAGGCGGCTTTGCTCACCCGGATCGAACAGCGCTGCCGTAATTTTCCGGGCTACGCCCGCATCCGCCAGGTGATCGTTGCTGACGTGCCGTGGACGCTTGAAAATGATTTGATGACTGCGACGTTGAAACTCAAGCGCCAGAAAATCCTCGACCTTTACGCTGATCGGATTGCGGCGCTTTATCAGGGCGCCGACGTTAAAGCGTGAGCCTTAGGTCAAATCCTTGAATGCCGACAGGTCTGAATGTTCAAGCGCTCGCAGGGTCGCTTCGTAGCCGGCGCGAACGGCGTCATCGAAAGAGTGCCAGTCGCGCAGGCCCACATTCGGCATTTTGGGTTCGATGAATAAAGATAAATGGCGCCGCGCCTCACGGGCGCGCATGTCACCGCTGATAGTGCCGGCCCGCATTAGCAGGCTGATGATGCCGGGATATTTTTTATGCCGGTTACGCCAATGCCAAAACAGCGACTTGCTGTCGAAATCATGCGGTACGGGATCGAAGGGGTGGTCATTGCCTATATCGACGCCAACGATTGGCCCGCGCCGAAAAAGATAGGCGATGTCTACCGGGAAATTGTTGATAACCCCGCCGTCGGCCAGCAACTCACCCCGTTCGACCACGGGGGGCAGCAAGCCGGGGATCGCCACCGAGGCGCGCAACGCCCGCCATAGGAGTCCACGCCGATGGGCCATGACGTTGCCGGTGGAGAGATTGGCCGTCATGCAGAAATAGCTCCGCCACAAGTTTTGAATTTCGATATCACCGAAATGAGTATTCAGTAGGCGCGATACTTTGCGCCCCTTGACCAGGGCGATGGCCGGAAAGGTCAGGTCGCTCAGGGGATCGGTGTCCACGAAACATTGACGCATGCGGTCCAAAATTTCGTCGTCGGACCATTCCATGGCGAGGCCGGCACCGATGATCGCGCCCATGGAGGTGCCCCCCACTAGGTCGAGCGGCATACCGTATTCGCGCAAAGCCTGGATGGCGCCGATATGGGAGAAACCACGTGCACCGCCCCCCGACAGAACCAACGATACCGAACGACCGGTCAGCAGCCGGGCAAGGCGTTCCATATGTTCGCGGTCGTCCCGGCGGATCTGCCAATGGACACGGGCTCCCAGTTGGTCGAGCCAATCGCCCACGGGGAGCGGCAGGCGTGCAGTGGACGGCTGGAGGAAGACCGTTTCCACCGGTTGTGCCCTGGCACGGCCCATGATGCCGTCGAAAGTCGGCCCCATCGCTGGCGGCGCGGACGGATCGGCTAGCAGAAGAACGCGGTCGGCCTGGCGGAAGCACTGGCGCGTCCAGTCGTCCAACTCTCCCGATGCGACGTAGAGCGCGAGATCAAAATCCCGTTCGACCTTATCGAACCATTCGGTCGGCTGCTCGGCTGACGTCTCGTTGAAAATATGGGTGCGAAAGCCGAGCGTGCCTAAAGCGTCACTTAGCTGCTGAGCAAAATCTGCTGCCGGCAGACCTGCCCCCACCGGAATGATGGCAAAGCTACGTGAAATATCCACCGGTGTTTGCTGGCTGGTCATGCGCTGCAGACGGAGCACCAGCATTTT
>JBLHLO010000290.1:0-3299 GCA_047621105.1 Alphaproteobacteria bacterium | reverse complement strand
GATGCCGATGGCGCCTTGGGCGACGGCAGGCAGCATCTCTTCGGTGGTCAGGATGATCCGCGCAGCATCTTCCATCCCCAGACGCTTGAGCCCGGCAAGTGCCAGGAAGGTGGCATCAGCTTCGCCCGCCTTAATTTTATCGAGGCGCGTGCCGACATTACCGCGCAAGCCAACAACGGCAAGATCGGGCCGGCGAGACAATGCCTGGGCGGCGCGGCGCAATGATGCCGTGCCCAGGCGCGCGCCTTGGGGCAGATCATCAAGACGGGCCACCGTATCGTCGTGGACGATCAAAACGTCGCGCACATCTTCACGTTCCAATATGCACGGGATACCCAGGCCACCCGGTAAATCGCTCGGCACATCCTTCATCGAATGGACGGCGATATCCACCCGCCCATCCAGAAGCGCCTCTTCAATTTCCTTGGTGAACAAACTTTTGCCGCCGATCGCCGCAAGCGGCTGGCCGAGGATGCGATCACCCGTGGTGCGGATCACCTCAAGCGAGACATTGAGCCCGGGATGGGCCACCATGAGCTGGCGGCGCACCAGTTCCGACTGCACCAATGCCAGCGGACTGCCACGGGTGCCGATGACAAGTGCAGCCGCGCGGGCGCGTTCATCTACGGTATCGGTCATATACCATTGGTACGCGCGCCCAAGGACGGGTGCAAGAGTGAGAACACATCGCCCGGCGCAAAGGCCGTTTCTGGCCCGCGCCGGCCCATTTGCGTGTATGAAGGGCCCCTCATAAGCCGAATGCACAGATACAGGATACAAGGGTAAAATAAGGTGATCGTTCTCGGCATCGAAACCAGTTGCGACGAAACCGCGGCAGCCGTGGTCACCGAGACGCGCCAAATCTTGGCCAATAAAGTGTTGAGCCAGTTGGCTGAACACGCCCCCTATGGTGGCGTGGTGCCGGAAATCGCCGCGCGCAGCCACCTTGATCACATCGACCGGCTGGTGAAAGACGCGATGGCAGAAGCCGAACTTAGCTTCAGCGCGCTTGATGCAATCGCGGTTACCGGCGGCCCCGGCCTGATCGGTGGCGTGATTGTCGGCGTGATGACCGCAAAAACGCTGGCTCAAGTGCTCGACAAACCCTTGATCAACGTCAACCACCTGGAAGCGCATGCGCTCACCTGCCGGTTGACCGGCACAGTCGGTTTCCCCTACCTCCTGCTCCTGGTGACCGGCGGACACAGCCAATTGGTGGCCGTCGAAGGTGTCGGGCGGTACCGGGTGATGGGCACCACGATTGACGATGCGCTGGGCGAAGCCTTCGACAAGACCGCCAAACTTCTGGGGCTTCCCTATCCCGGCGGACCCGCGCTTGAGCAGGCCGCAAAAACCGGCAACGGCACCCGATTCGACCTGCCGCGCCCCATGGTCGGCAAACCCGGCTGCGACTTTTCCTTTTCCGGCCTCAAGACCGCCGTGGCGCAAACGATTGATAAACTAGGGCCGACCTTGTCCCACGATGACGTCGCCGATGTCGCCGCCTCGTTCCAGGATGCCGCCTGCAAAACTGTTGTCGCGCGCACCCGGAAAGCCCTTGAAACCTTTGCCAGCGCATCGCCTGGCGCGCGCACCTTAGTGGTTGCCGGCGGCGTCGCCGCCAATGCGGCCCTGCGCACTGCGCTGTCAACGCTTGCCGATGAACACGGGTTTTGCTTGGAAGCCCCCCCCGCCGCGCTGTGTTCCGACAATGCCGCCATGGTCGCCTGGGCCGGGGTGGAACGATTTAGCCTGGGGCTTTGTGACGCGCTCGATTTTCATCCCCGCCCCCGCTGGCCGCTCACCGAAGTGCGCAGCGCGCCATGAATCACAATGCCACCCGGCCCTTGCGCCGAGCGCCCCCCGAGGGAACAATGGCGCCGATACCCGCACCGGCACTGGCACCGGCACGTGCCCAACCGAAACGGAACAGATGAGCGAAACCAAAACAGCCCCCGCTAATGGGATCGAAGTGCGGAGCCTATTTGCGACACCGCTGGTGAGCGCGCGCGTACCGATGACCGATGATGATAACGCGCGGCTCAGCAAAACGATCTTGGCGCAGGAAAAGAAGGGCGGCGGCGTTCAACACTCCAACCTATCGGGCTGGCAATCAGCCGATGATTTCACCCGCTGGGGGGGCACTGAAGGGGCCAAGGTACTAGGCTTTGCCCGTGACCTCGCCAACCAATTAACAGGGGACCGCGCCGGCAATCATGTGGCCGTTGATTGGTTCATCAATGCCTGGGCAAACGTCAATCGCCGGGGCCACGCCAATCAGGCCCATGCCCATCCCGGCGCCGTGTGGTCGGGCTGCTATTACGTCGATGATGGCAGCATGGGCGCAGACAAGGGCGGCGAAACCTCAGTCGGCGGCGCCTTCGAAGTGATGGACCCGCGCGGGCTCACCCCCGCCATGTACGCCCCCGAACTTGCGCCGGCATTAACCGGCTGCCAGAGCATGGGCGGCAGCGAAATTATCGAACCGAAAACCGGTCTCATGCTTCTTTTTCCTGCGTGGCTTACCCATGGCGTTCGGCCCTATGCCGGGGAAGGCACGCGCATTTCCCTCGCCTTCAACTTCGCCCTACCAATGGCCAGGGCCTGAGATGGCTGAGATGATCAAGCGCATCGGTATTATCGGCGCCGGCGCCTGGGGCACCGCGCTGGGCCAGCTCTGCGCCGAAAAAGGCTGCGAAACAACGATCTGGGCGCGTGAGCCGGAGGTCGCCGAAGCTATCAACACTGCCCATGAAAACACGGTTTTCCTCAAAGGCATCAAGCTTGCGCCTGAGCTTCGGGCGACCAACGAATATAGTGTTGTCACCAATGCCGATGCACTGCTGATGGTTGCGCCCGCCCAACATCTGCGCGCCGTGAGCGAGACCCTCGCGCCCCATATCGCCCAAGGCATGCCAGTGGTCATCTGTTCCAAAGGGATCGAAGAATCCACCGGCAAACTGTTGACCGAAGTCCTGGGCGAAACCTTGCCCGAAGCGCGTTTGGCGGTGTTGTCGGGGCCAACCCTGGCGGGAGAGATCGCCCGCGGCCAGCCCACCGCCGTCACCCTGGCTTGCGCCGATACGGCACTGGCAGAAGCATTGGTCGCGGCAATCGGTTCGGCCCGTTTTCGTCCCTATACCCGCACCGACATGATTGGCGTTGAAATCGGCGGCGCCCTCAAGAATGTATTGGCCATCGCCTGCGGCATGGTGGCCGGCAAGGGGCTCGGCCAGAATGCGCGGGCGGCGTTGATGACGCTGGGCCTGGCGGAGATGACCCGCCTCGCGCTGGCCAAG
>JBLHLO010000289.1:0-3301 GCA_047621105.1 Alphaproteobacteria bacterium | reverse complement strand
ACACTCCTTCGGCGATCCGTTGCGTGATTGAGGGTGGCGGCGGATTTACCACGGTCGAAGGCGAAAAATGCCCTATGGAAAAGGGTGATTTGATCCTGACGCCATCAGGCATGTGGCATGAACACGGCCATGAAGGCAGTGAGCCTGTGGTGTGGATGGACGCGCTCGACCTGCCATTGGTTTATTATTTGGAGGCGTCCTATTGCGTTGATGGGGAGACACAGCCGCTCAGAAACGTGCCCGATGCTTCCCAAACCCGATATCGCCGTGCCGGGTTGGTGCCCTACGCCAGTCTTGGGCGCGCCCGCGCGCCCTATCCGCTGGTGCGCTATCCGTGGTCGGAAGTGCGCGAAGCGTTAGAAGCCCTAGCCCAGGATACGCCGTCGGGCGAAGCTATGTGGCTGGCTTACGTCAATCCGGAAACCGGGTTCGAGTGCTTGCCGACATTGGGCTTTTCGGCTGCCATGGTGCGCGCTGGCGAAACCGTACGTCCCGCGCGCCGATCATGTTCGGCGGTCATCCATGTCATTGAAGGCGAGGGAGAGGCCGATGTGGATGGCACCCGGCTTGTCTTTGGCGAAGATGATACTTTTGCCGTGCCGACCCATGCTCAAATCACCATTGCCAACCGTTCGCCAAAGAAACCGTTAAACCTGTTTATGGTGGACGATGCACCCCTGCAGCGTAAGCTCGGCTTTTATGATGAATTTCCCATTTCCTAAGGGGTGGAGATAGAATTTATGAAGATAAGGAGAGCGTCATGAACCGCGATATCATCACCGACCAATTGGATGGTAATGGCGCGCTGGTAATCGACAACCGGGCTGAAGGCGTGTTCCGTGTTAATCGGGCGGCCATGGCGGAACCGGCAGTATTTACCGCTGAACAACGGCGAATTTTCGATCATGTCTGGCTCTATTTCGGTCATGAATCAGAGATTCAAAATCCGGGCGATTATCGCACCCGAACCTTGGCCGGACGGCCGCTGATCCTCTCGCGTGGGTCGGACGGGGAAATTCGCATCTTTATTAATTCCTGCCCCCATCGCGGCGCCGAGGTTTGCCGGGAACCTCAGGGCAATGCCAAGGCGTTCCATTGCCTCTATCACGCGTGGTCGTTCCGCAATACGGGGGAGGTGTTGGATATCCCGGGTGAGGATGCCTTTGGCGGCGCTTTTTGCCGTGATGATTTCGCGCTGCGCCAAGTGCCGCGTTTTGAGAATTACCGGGGTTTTATCTTCATCTGCTTTGATCCGGATGTGATCGACCTTGAAATGCATCTGGCAGGGGCTAAGGATTACCTTGATTACGTCGCCGATCAGGGCATGGACGGGATGGAAGTAATCCGGGGCACCCAACTTTACAGCGCGCGCGCCAATTGGAAGTTATTGGTGGAAAATTCCATCGATTTTTATCATACAGTGCCGCTGCACAAGACTTACTTCAAGTTTCTCGAAGACCTCGGTGCCGATGTGTCGGGTGGGGTCGGGGGCAAGGGCTATGACCTTGGCGGCGGCCATGCGGTGGTGTGCTTTAAAGCGGGCTGGGGTCGGCCGGTGGCGCGCTGGGAACCGAGTTGGGGGGCAGAAGAAAAAATCCGTATTGAAAAGCTGCGTGCCGATCTGGTCGCCCGGCATGGCGAACAACGCGCTGAAATGGTGGCCAATGTTGACCGCAACTTGATGGTGTTTCCTAATTTGCTGATCAACGACATCATGGCGACGGTGATTCGCCAGGTGAACCCGATCAGTCATGATTATATGGAGATTACCCAATGGGCCCTGGCGCCCAAAGACGAACCCCCACAGGACCGTGCCCGGCGCCTGCATGCCTTCAACACCTTTCTGGGCCCGGGCGGGCTCGCCACGCCTGATGATATCGAAGCTTTTGAAGGGGCCCAGCGGGGTTTTGGGGCTTATCGGGAAGTGTCCTGGTCCGATTATTCGCGTGGTTACTTCGGTGAAGAGGGGCGCCCTGATGAGGAAAAACAATCGAGCCACGAAATTCAAATTCGTAGCTTCTATCGTCGTTGGTCTGAATTGATGGCGGCGGGTGGCAACCTGCCTATAGGGGGCGGGGCATGAGCGCCACAGGGGATCTCGCGGCCCGGGTGGCCCGCACCGATGTGGAGGATTTTCTCTATCGGGAGGCGGATTTGCTCGACAGCTGGAAGCTCAACGACTGGCTGCCCATGTTTGATGACGATGCCATCTACGAGGTACCTGCGACCGATATCCCCGATGGCCGTGCCGGTGAGGATCTATTCATTATTGCCGACACCATGCCGGTATTGCGCGGGCGGGTCACACGGCTTAATTCCGTCAATGCCTTCGCCGAAAGCCCGAAGTCGCGAACCCGGCGGATGGTCACCAATGTACGAATCATTGGCATCTCCAGCGATATCCTGGAAGTGACTGCCAATTTTCATATCTCGCGCATTCGCAAGGGCGTGACTGATACGTACATCGGCCGTTACGACCACACGCTGCGGGTTCTGTCTGATGGGGGTTTTAGGTTCCGCCACCGCCGTGCCGTGCTTGACCACGATGCGCTACGGCCGCAAGGCAAGATCAGTATTATTCTTTAGTTGTCGGACAATCGAAATGTCACCGGCACCTCAACGGTGGCGGTGACCGGTGCCGTCCCGCGCCGGGCAGGTACGAAACGCCAACGCCGTAGGGTGTTGAGCGCCGCTCGGTCGAGCCGCCCATGCCCGCTGGATTGCGCGATTTCAGCATTGATCACCTGTCCCGTTCGATCCACCGCGACCCGCACGACAACCCGGCCCTGTTCGCCCTGTTGACGGGCGAGCCAGGGATAGCGTGGGTGGGGGTTGGTGAGCCCTTTGGTGCCGTAACGCGGTGGTGTTAGCGGGGCGGCAGATGGGGAAACAGCGACCGGTGTCACCTTGGCCATTTTGACAGGTTCTGCCGTGGTATGGGTGGGGTCCGATTTAGGGTCTGTTGCAGGTTTCGGCGCGCGGTCAGGTTTTGTCAGCGCCGGTTGGATCAGGGCAGGTCGGCGCGGCGGCGCCTTAAAGACAGGTGCGGGTATGGGGAATGATTTCATCCGTGGATCTGCGGTGATCGGCTTAGATTCGGGCCGGGGAGACGGCGCGCGATTGGCGCGGATGAGTTTAGGTTGTGGGAGCTGTGGGGCCGGTTCCACAATCGCGTGTGGTGCCTTTGAGGCGGCTGTTGAGGGTGCCTGCGTGTGAGCATCCGGGGTTGGCGGGGCCTGTTCGATCACCACCAGGGCGACGGTCCGGACGGCGAGCGGCTGTGGCGCTTCTTCTTGCAGGA
>JBLHLO010000288.1:0-3321 GCA_047621105.1 Alphaproteobacteria bacterium | reverse complement strand
CGAACAGGAACTAACCCGGCTTAGGGCGCATCTCGATAACCAATTGGCCAACCTGCAAGGGATGATTGGGCGGCTCGCCAACCGATTGCAGCGCCAATTGATGGCCAAGCAGTCGCGCGCCTGGGAATTCGACCTCGACGAAGGGATGCTTGATTCGGCACGCCTGCACAGGGTCGTCATCAACCCGCTCTATCCTTTGTCCTATAAGCAGGAAAAGGAAATGAAATTCCGTGACACGGTGGTGACGCTGTTGATCGATAATTCCGGCTCCATGCGCGGACGCCCCATCACCCTGGCCGCCATGAGCGCCGATATCCTCGCCCGCACCCTGGAACGCTGCTCCGTGAAGGTCGAAATCCTGGGCTTTACGACCCGCGCCTGGAAGGGCGGCCAATCCCGCGAACGCTGGATCACGGCAGGGAAGCCGACCCGGCCCGGACGCCTCAACGATCTGCGCCACATTATCTACAAGGCAGCCGATGCCCCTTGGCGGCGCACCCGCAAGCATCTCGGCCTGATGCTGCGCGAGGGCCTGCTCAAGGAAAATATCGATGGTGAAGCGCTGATGTGGGCCCATAACCGCCTCATCGGTCGGCCCGAACAACGCAAGATCCTCATGGTCATTTCTGACGGTGCGCCGGTGGATGATTCGTCTCTATCGGTCAATCCCGGCAATTATCTGGAACAGCATCTGCGGCGGGTGATCCAATGGATCGAGGGCTATTCCCCGGTCGAACTGGTAGCTATCGGCATTGGTCATGATGTCACACGCTATTACAAACGCGCCGTTACCATCGTCGATGCCGAACAATTGGGTGGTACCATGATGGATAAATTATCGGAATTGTTTGACGAGGAATACGTGCCACACCGAAAATCTAAATCCCGCCGCACTGGCGGCGCCAAGGGGTAGACCGCCCCCGCGAAGGCGCCATTTTTCTCAGCAGATTATATAAAATCAGCGGATTTAAGCTGCAGGTGCAGCGGCCCGCATCTTCTCATCGGCAATGCCGACGCATTTTTCAGGAGGCAAGGTGACGTGGACCGTGGCGCCGATCTGGTGATCCCATTCGGGCCTGGCACGCACCCGCAGCTCCTCGCCCGCGGCATCAATGAGATAATCAATCACCTCACCCAAGAAAATGCGATTGGTGACCTTGCCGGTAAGGGCGTTTGTAGGATCAGACGAAGCCTCGCCGGACAGCACCACGTCTTCGGGCCGAATGACGATCATGACTTCCTGACCGACATTTGCCGATTGTCCGAAGGAACATTTCACCGACCCATGGAGGGTCGTCACCACACCACTACCATCGGCGCCCATGGCCTCAGCCACCTTACCCGGTAGGAAATTAGTCGAGCCCAGAAATCCGGCGACGAATTTGCTAGTAGGCCGGTGATAAAGCTCATAGGGCGTCCCCCGCTGGATCACCTTACCGGCGTTCATGACGGCTATTTCATCACTGAGCGCCAAGGCTTCGCCCTGATCGTGGGTCACATAAAGCGTGGTAATCCCCAGTTCCATTTGCAGGCGCTTTAATTCAAAGCGCATCTGTTCGCGCAGCTTGGCATCGAGGTTCGACAGCGGCTCATCGAGCAACAAAAGCTTCGGTTCACGCACCAACCCACGGGCCAGCGCCAGGCGCTGTTGTTGACCGCCCGACAGTTGGGTCGACGGGCGGCTCTGATACCCGCCAAGGCGGACCATCTCCAACGCCCGGGCCACCTTCTCCTCGATCTCGGACCGGCTGTAGCTGCGATCCTGAGCAACGCGCATGGGAAAGGCGACGTTCTCAAACACCGTCATATGCGGCCAGATAGCATAGGATTGGAACACCATACCAATGCCCCGCTTATTGGCCGGCATAGCGATATTGCGTCTCGAATCAAACACGTCCTCACCATCAATAGAGATACGGCCCGCATCCGGTTTTTCAAGCCCAGCGACCGAGCGCAGCGTCGTCGTTTTGCCGCAACCGGATGGGCCCAAAAGGGTCAGAAGCTTACCAGGCTCAATATCGAGAGAGACACCGCCGATGGCATGAACCGTATCGCCATCCCGGGTGGTGAATGTTTTTTCTAAATTCTCGATTGTAAGCATGATTCTTTTCCCTGGTTTTCCAATGGTGGCGCTTATCGTTTTGAGATTTTGTTTTCCATATGCCGCATAAGTCCAACAATCAAGATCAAGGGGATGATCTGAATGACGCTGATAGCGGCAACATTACCGAAACTGCCCCCCTCTTCCCAAAGAGTGAGACTGATTGTACCTAGCACCTGGGTTGTCGGCCCGGCGAGAAATAATGACGCAGTCAATTCACGCACCGCCATGACGAAAATATAAAGCCAGGCGGCGATCATAACCGGCGACATAAGCGGCAACAAAATGCGCCGGAAAATCTGCATGAGTGTTGCGCCGGAGACTTCGGCAACCTCCTCAAGCTCCTTATGAATCTGAATAATCCCGCCCGAGGCAAACCGCATGCCGTAGGGCAGATACATGGTCACGTAGGCAATCAGCAGAATCCAGATCGTGTTGTAAACCGGGATCGGCAAGATGATATAGGCGAACAGGATGCTGGCGCCAATGATTACGCTCGGAATAGCGATCGGGACGAAGGCGATGGCGTCCAAAGTCCAGGCATTGCGCATATTTGTGCGCTGTACGATCCAGGCCATGACAAAGCCCAGGAAAACAACGATGGTCGCCGACATGACGCCAAGCATGGCGCTGTTCTTGAGGCCACTCAGGAACACCGGATATTTCAGGATGTAGGTGTAGCTTTCCAAGGTGAAGTCCTTGATGAGGCTCACATTGGGAATGGTTTTGAAATAGAACGACTGCCAAATCAGCGTAAAGAGCGGCAGGCCAAGGGCCAGAAAGAATATCAGTGACGTAAAAATGGTGACCGGCCAGCGCCAGATACCCAGACTGATCGGCGTTGGCATATATCCCTTGCCGGTGATCGTTGCATAGGCTTCCGCATGGCGGGTCGCGCGCCGATAAAAATAAACACCGATGATACATATCACGAGAAGCGTAAGCCCAAGCGCTGAAGAATAGCCGAATTCCGGCGGTGCTTCGGCAATGGCATCACGGATTTCCGTTGTAAACACCTTGATGCCACTCGGTTGGCCTAAAAGCAGGGGCACCTCGAAGGACTCGATCGCGCGCACGAAGATCAGGAGCAATGTTGATAGAATGGCGGGCTTGAGCAACGGCATGGTCACTCGGCGCGTGACTTGCCAGTTTTTAGCGCCCGAAACCACAGCTGCTTCTTCCATCCGGATATCAAGAACGCGAAAGGCCGGGCCCATGAG
>JBLHLO010000287.1:0-3321 GCA_047621105.1 Alphaproteobacteria bacterium | reverse complement strand
GCTCACCCAGCGTGAGGTCATCCGTTTTTCGGCCTTTGACGAACGCGCTGACGCAGACGGAACGACGCATAATGCGGATGTGCGGCTTATGCGTAATTTTGCCGCCGAAGCGCGCAGCAGCGGCAATAATGCCTTCGAAATCGCCCGTGACCATACCAAGACCAGGGCTGGGCTAGGCGACCGCATCATCCTTGCCTGCGCCAGCACGGGCAGCGTCAATCGGCTCGCCCGCCTGTTGAAGGAACACGGTTTCGTTGATACGGCCATGCCCACGACTTGGGCCGAAACCCTGGCGCTCGCCCCCAGCATAGCGGCCCTCATCGTGCTCGACCTCGACCAGGGTTTTTCTGCACCCGGCCTCACCGTCATTGCCGAACCCGACCTGCTTGGACAAAGACTTGCCCGCCGTTCACGGCGCGGGCGCCCTGCGGATGCCTTCATTGGTGAGGTCACGCAACTCACCGAAGGGACACTTGTCGTCCATCTTGAGCACGGCATCGGCCGTTATGATGGCCTTGAAACGCTGGAGGTCGCCATCGGCGGCACCCGTAAGGTGCCCCACGATTGCCTGCGACTGGTCTACGGCGGCGGCGATAAATTATTCGTCCCCGTTGAGAACATGGACGTGCTGACCCGTTATGGCGAGGATCAGGGCAGCGTGACTCTTGACCGGCTGGGGGGCGTCGCTTGGCAAGCACGGAAATCCCGGCTCAAAGGCCGTATCCGTGAGATGGCGGGGGAACTATTGCGTGTGGCGGCAAACCGGGCGCTTGCCAAGGCAGTGTCCATGGTGCCGCCCCAGGCTGCATTCGAGGAATTCTGCGCGCGTTTCCCCTATACCGAGACAGAAGACCAGCAAGCGGCCATAAACGATACACTCAATGATTTAGCTCAGGATCGCCCCATGGACAGGCTGATCTGTGGCGATGTTGGTTTCGGCAAGACTGAAGTCGCGCTCCGTGCCACCTATGCTGCAGCACTCAATGGATATCAAGTCGCGGTCGTCGTCCCGACAACCCTCCTGGCGCGCCAGCATTATGAGACCTTCCGGGAACGTTTCCAGGGCTTGCCCGTGCGGATTGCGCAATTGTCACGCCTGGTCACGCCGAAAGAAGCCGAAGATGTCAAAGCGGCCCTGGCGCGCGGAGAAATCAACATCGTCGTCGGCACCCACGCACTTTTGGCCGAATCTTTACGTTTTTTGCGCCTTGGTTTGCTGATTATTGATGAAGAACAGCATTTTGGCGTGATCCATAAGGAACGGCTTAAAAAGTTGCGCGCCGATGTTCACGTCCTGACCCTGACGGCTACGCCGATTCCGCGCACGCTGCAATTGGCCCTGACCGGGGTTAAGGACTTGAGCATTATTGCTTCGCCGCCGGTGGATAGGCTCGCGGTGCGAACTTTTACGCTGCCCTTTGACCCCTTGGTCATCCGCGAAGCGATCAAACGTGAAATGCACCGGGGGGGACAATGCTTCTACGTGTGCCCGCGTATTGCCGATATAGGTACCGTCGAAGCCCAACTCACTGAGGTCGCGCCTGAAGCACGGCGGATAACCGTGCATGGGCAGATGCCCGCAATCAAGCTGGAATCGGCGATGCAGGACTTTTTTGAGCGCCGTAGCGACATTCTGATTTCGACCAACATCATCGAATCCGGCCTCGATATGCCCAACGTCAACACCATCATCGTCCATCGCGCTGATATGTTCGGCCTAGCCCAACTTTATCAACTGCGTGGGCGGGTTGGACGCTCCAAAACCCGTGCTTATGCCTATCTCACACTCCCCCCACGCCGCCAAGTAACGCCTGCTGCGACCAAGCGGCTTGCGGTCATGCAGACCCTCGATGCCCTGGGCGCTGGGTTTTCGCTCGCCAGTCATGACCTCGACATCCGTGGGGCAGGTAACCTTTTGGGCGACCAGCAATCAGGACATATCCGCGAAGTCGGTATCGAGCTTTACCAGCAAATGCTGGAAGAAACCGTGGCTGAGCTTAAGGGGGGCGCTGGAAGCGAAGGCGAATGGACACCGCAAATCAGCGTCGACGTGCCTGTCCTTATCCCAGAGAACTATGTCGCCGATCTTGGTGTCCGGCTCAGCCTTTATCGGCGCATATCGTCGCTGGTCGACCGTGACGAAGTCGATGCATTCGCTGCCGAGTTGATTGATCGCTTTGGGCCGCTGCCCATTGAGGTCGAAAACCTGATCCAGATTGTCGCCCTCAAGCAGGCCTGCCGCACTGCCGGGGTGGAGAAGGTGGAAGCCGGACCAAAGGGCTGCACCATTTCCTTCTACCAGGGGACCTTTGCCAATGCACAGGGGTTGATTGCCGCAATTTCCAAAGCCCCCGGCACCATGAAGGTCCGGCCCGACCAGACCCTGGTGATTGCCCGCCACTGGCCAACACCCGAAGCCCGCGTCAAGGGGCTCGATACCGAGATCGGGGCATTGGCACGCATTGCCCATGAGGGAGGAACGGTCTTACAGAACGAGAGTTAATCAAACCCGGGCGCTGATGCCGGCACGGGCAAGCTCAATCGTACGGGCAATAACTTCAGGACTTTGGGCGCCGGGCAAGGCATAGCGCCCAGCAACAATGCTGTGGGGCACACCGCCAATACCCGATGCTCGCGCGGCTAGATCTTCTTGCTGCACCGCCTCACGCTCCATATCACCCGCCAAAAAATCAACCGCCGCTGACCGATCCAAACCGGCCTCGGCAGCGATAGAAGCAAGCTCCTCACCATTGCCAATATCCCGCCCATCAAGAAAATAAGCCCTGAACAACCCGTCCACCAGCCCCGCTGCCTGATTTGAATGCCCCGCCAAACGTATGAGGCGATGGGCATTCAAAGTATTGGGAGTGCGGGTGATTTTTGTGAAGGCAAAGGAGATGTCTTCCGCTTCACCCTCTCGGCGAATGACGTCATAAACCTG
The DNA here is from genome assembly GCA_047621105.1 of Alphaproteobacteria bacterium. GTDB lineage: Bacteria > Pseudomonadota > Alphaproteobacteria > SMXQ01 > SMXQ01 > WHSO01. The sequence continues at coordinate 380 of JBLHLO010000287.1, read as the reverse complement.
GCGTGCCCGCTCCTTGCCACCAAACTTGCCGGCAAGATACTGCCCGCGATCCATGCCGTCTTCCGGCATCCCCGGGTTGAGCTGAAAGGCCCGCCAAGTAATTGCCACCGTGCCGCCAACCTGGGTTAAAGCACGGTCGAGACGCCGCTTGCCGATAAAGCACCAGGGGCAAATCGGGTCGATAAAAACCTCTATCGTCAGCGGAATCACGAATTTCCTTTCGCATTTGGGCCCTTTGGGGCCGGTCTATTTAACGCAAGTCGTCAGCGCCCGCACCATACATACCCAAAACACACCTGAGCGAAGCTTGGATTTTGTTCGGTATACGAAAAACGCCACGATCTGCTCCTGAAAGTTCTTAGAGCGAGAAGGTTGGCACA
>JBLHLO010000286.1:0-3332 GCA_047621105.1 Alphaproteobacteria bacterium | reverse complement strand
CCAAGAACCAGGGTTGCTTTTGTTCCTTGGCGGTGAGGTCCATAGGCTGAACCCGATAGGAAAGCCCGGTTTCTTCCAGCATGATCGACGCCTTGCGGCCGTTCGATGTGGCCTTGCTGTATAGGGTGATCATCGGCGTTCCACTTGCGCCCGTTACCGCTCAGCGTTGCTGGAACTGAGTCTTGCCGAACATGATGTCCCAGGCCTTGTCGTCCAGGTCGGCACGCGGAACACCGGTCAGCACCTCGAGCCCCCGCTTGACGCCGTCACGTTCGGCGATCTGATCGAACCAGCGCTGCAAATTCGGGAAGGTTTCGTGACTGATACCGCGCTTTTCCAGGTTCATACACCACGGCCAGATCGACATATCGGCGATGCTGTAATCGCGCCCGGCAATAAATTCGGTCTTACCCAATTGGGTGTCCATGACCCCGCACAGGCGTTGTACTTCGTTCTCATAATGGGTGATTGAATGGGGATGTTTGTCCTTGGCATAAATGCGGAAATGGTTCGACTGGCCGAACATCGGCCCGACACCGCCCATCTGAAACATCAGCCATTGGATCGTCGCATAACGACCAGCCCCATCCGCAGGCAGGAACCGCCCAGTTTTATGGGCGAGATACATCAAGATAGCGCCCGATTCAAACAACGCGTAATCGCCACCACCCGGCCCATCGTGATCGACCATGGCCGGAATCTTGTTGTTGGGGGAGATGGCAAGAAAATAATCCGTGAACTGATCGCCCTTGCGGATATCGATGGGATGATCGCGATGGGCCAGGCCACATTCTTCCAACATGATGTGGACCTTGCGCCCATTCGGCGTAGTCCAGGAATAGAGATCAATCATGTCGGCCTCCTACCCGTTCAGACAGCCGTGGCGCGGCGGATGGCGTCGGTCTTGGCCAGGGCACGCTTGGTCGCCGGGCGTTCTTCGACCAGTTTGAACCAACGCTGGATATTGGGATAGTCATCAAGCGAGCCGCCAAAACGCGCCGTGGTGCTGCAATGGGGCCACAGCCCAATGTCGGCGATGGAATAATCAGGCCCGGCAATATAGGTGCTTTCACCCAAACGCTTATTGGCCACACCCAGCAGCCGGTGTGATTCCTTGGTGTACCGGTCGAGGGAATAATCGTTGCCCGGCTTACCTTCACGCGCATGGAAGTAATGTGCCTCAGTGAATATGGCGCCAGGACCACCCATCTGCCACATCAGCCATTGCACAGCATCGAACCAAGCGCGCTCATCGGTTGGACGGAGCGTGTTCGTCTTTTCGGCAAGGTAAATCAGGATCGCCCCGGATTCGAACAGGGTAATCGGTTTGCCGCCCGGGCCGTCGCTGTCGATGATGGCCGGGACCTTGTTATTGGGGTTGATAGCCAGGTATTCCGGCTTCATCTGCTCTTTCTTGCTCAGGTTGACCACATGGTCGGTATAGGCAAGCCCGGCTTCCTCCAGCATCATATAAATCTTGAGGTTATTGCCGCTACGCCAGCAGTAGAAATCGATCATCTATCTTCTCCTATATGCGCTCTTATGTTTTTCCAGAGCGAATCTCATCACAAAGTTGGTCGGCCTTTTGCACTGCGGCGCGGGCGCCCATTTGGTCGAACCAACGCTTGAATTGGGGGTAGTCATCATGGCTGAGCCCGCGCTTTGCCGGTTCCTGACACCATGGGTAAATGGCGATGTCGGCAATGGTGTATTCACTGCCGGCAACGTATTCAGATTCACTACAGCGTTTATCCAGCACACGCATCAGCCGCGCCGCATCGCCGACGAAATGGTCGCGCGCTTGGGCCAACGCCGAGTCCTTGGCCTTATTTATATAATGCCCCGCCTGGCCGAACATCGGGCCGAGGTCACCCATCTGCCACATCAGCCATTGGATCGTGTGGTACCGCGCCACCGCGTCCGTCGGCAGGAAACGATCGGTCTTATTGGCGAGATACATCAAAATCGCCCCGGTTTCGAACAACGAATAGGGCGCCCCGCCCGGTCCATCCTGATCGATGATCGCTGGGATCTTGTTATTGGGGCCTATTTTCAGGAACTCGGGCTTGAATTGATCGCCCTTTGAGATATTCACCGGATGAACGCGGTACTCAAGGCCGCATTCTTCCAACATGATATAGACCTTGCGGGCATTGCCGGTGGTCCAGGAATGAACGTCGATCATGGGGTCTCCCTCTCTGGCAGCGGTCTCGTTGGAAGGGCCGCGCGCTGGCTTAGTCTAGCAAGTCGCGGGGCCTACGAAAAGCGGGCCCTAGAGGCATGGGGGCCATCGAAATTGACAGGGCCCGAACGATTTGCCACGCTGACTTATGCTTATGGAGCCTACAGGACATTGGGTTATACGGGCGGCGACGATGTGCGCCGCACTTCTATGCGCCGTCGGAACTGCCACCGCAGAAAGCGGCGAGCGGCCCGTAATTGGGCGGTCGGAAAAGGTATGGATCAAGGATGCCGATACAATCCTCACCGCCAGGATCGACACCGGCACCCGCACCTCGTCGCTGCATGCGGAAGCGCTTTCTTACTTCCGCAAGGAGGGCAAGAACTGGGTGCGCTTCACTTTCCGCGACGATACCGGCAGTGCGTATACATTAACGCGCCCCATAAAGCGTTTCGGCAATTTCAAGAACAATGGCGTCGGCGACGATGTGCGGCCAGTGGTCACGCTTGGGCTATGCATCGGCACCATTTACCGCCGCACCCAAGTCAACCTAGTGAACCGGGGCGATTTCAACTATTCCCTTCTGATCGGTCGCCGCTATTTATCCAATCTCCTGCTGGTGGACACCGGCAAGCGCCTGACCCATCAACCCGCCTGCCGGAATACGGCCGGTGTCTTAAAAAATAGAGGTGTCCCATGCGTTCATTCTGGAAAGGGTTCATGATCTTCGCCCTCGGCGGACTACTCGGCATCGGTGCGGGCGTTGCCGTTGGGTTATTCGTCTATCCCTATATCTTCCTCGCTGATATCACGGCCACAGAGCAGGTGGCAGGACGCGACACCAGGCAGGTTGTGGCGCGCGGCACCTTCATTCATGCCGAACCCAATGACCCGGTGCATTATGGCAAAGGCTCAACCACTGTGTTTGCCGACCTCGTCCATCTGGAACCTGATTTCGAAGTCGGCCCCGGCCCGCGCTTTCACCTCTACCTCTCGCCCAAGGCGGATATCAAGCACTCGGGTGATTTTAACGAAGCCGCGTCCCTCGACCTTGGCCGCGTCAAGGCGTTCAAGGGCAGCCAGAGCTTCCCCATCCCCGCCGGCACCAAACTTGCCGATTACAAATCAGTGGTGATCTGGTGCAAGGCTT
>JBLHLO010000285.1:0-3348 GCA_047621105.1 Alphaproteobacteria bacterium | reverse complement strand
CAATGCACGTAGGTCCTTCGCTTCAGCCGTTAGTTTGGTGTGTTCAGCCTTGATAACCTTTTCTTCGAGCTTTCGAAGTGCCCGCAAGCGCATGTTGAGAATTGCCTCGGCCTGGACATCATTGATCTTAAGCGCCTTCATCAGTTTCGGCTTGGGCTCGTCCTCTTCACGAATGATTTTGATGACAAGGTCAAGATGGCCATAAGCCGCAAGATAGCCCTCGAAAATTTCAAGCCGCACCTCAATCTTACCAAGCCGGTAAGTGGTCACCCGCTTGAGGACCACATGGCGATGATCGAGGAACGCTTGAAGCACCTCGCGCAGGTTCATCACGCGCGGCGTTTGATTGGCGTCGAGCACGTTAAGATTAAGTGAAATGCGCGCTTCCAAATCGGTGTATTGAAACAATTGCGCCATCAGATGTTCCGGTTCGATATTGCGCGAACGCGGTTCGAGCACCAAGCGCACGTTTTCATCCGATTCGTCACGAATATCGGCCAAAAGCGGAAGTTTTTTGACTTCCATCAGCGACGCGATGCGTTCAATCATGCGCGACTTTTGCACCTGCCAGGGAATTTCGGTCACCACGACCTGCCACTGGCCACGGCCGATGTCTTCGGTTTCCCATCGGGCGCGAAGGCGAAAGGCGCCCCTGCCCACTTTATAAGCTTCGGTAATCGCAGCGCGCGGCTCGCATAGCACACCACCGGTCGGGAAATCAGGACCGGGAATGAAATCGACCAGCTTGCCCACAGTGGCATTGGGAAACTTGATCAAGTGTAATAGTGCGTCACATAGCTCACCGGCGTTATGCGGCGGAATCGACGTCGCCATCCCCACTGCGATGCCCGTGCTTCCATTGGCCAAAAGATTGGGAAAGGCTGCTGGCAGGACGAGGGGTTCTGATTCTTCACCGTCATAGGTAGACCGAAAATCGACCGCATCCTCGTCGATCCCATCGAGCAGCGCACTGGCAACGCCCGTGAGGCGCGCTTCCGTGTAGCGCATGGCGGCGGCGTTATCGCCATCGATATTGCCGAAATTGCCCTGGCCGTCGACCAGCGGGTAGCGCACCGCAAAAGATTGGGCAAGACGCACCAACGCGTCGTAAACGGCAGCATCGCCATGGGGGTGATATTTACCAATGACGTCGCCTACCACACGGGCGCATTTCTTGAAGCCCTGCTCGGGATCCAAATGCAGCTTCAGCATGGCGAAGAGCAACCGGCGGTGAACCGGCTTGAGCCCATCGCGCACATCCGGAAGCGAACGCGACATGATGGTCGACAATGCATAGGCGAGATAGCGCTCCCCCAGCGCATCGGCCAGCGGTGTATCGCGGACGATAGCTTTGGGGGCAGGTACTGTGGATTTCTTCGCCATGTCCCGGATTTATGCGGTGTTGCGCCGAAAAACACAAGATATTGTGTGATGATTATAGAGAGATTCTGGCTTAATTACCGATGGCCGCCAGCAAACGCTCCCGTGCTGCGGGGGGGCGGCGGTTACCGGCGGCAAACGGGTGTCGTTCCAAAAAATGCCCGGTAAGACGGAGCCCGGCGGCGATTTCGTCCTGCCCCTGCGGAATCGCCTCATCTGTGGTCAGGAAAGCCGGTAATGGCAATAACCTGTCGCGCCAAGGCACACCCGCCGTCTCGGATACGGCCCGGCCTGAACGCGGCGACACATAGATCAGGCCCTCCCGACTGCCGGTCGCGGCGCAAGAACTGAGGTCAAGGCCGAAGCCAAGTCCCCTCAGCAAGGCCAGTTCCCACCGCACATAGGCGGCAAGCCAGGCCGGAAAAGCGGTAATGCCATCGTCCCTGCCGCCATCCATGCCGCCAACCTCACCGGCGAGCCGGGCCACCATCTCAAGGCTTTCGGCATAAATAGCCGGCTGGGGGTCCCCCTCCGCCAGGGATGATTCCAAGAGCGACGTCAGCGAGGCCAGCGCCTTAAGTCGCAGCGAATCATCCAAGACCCCGGCGGCAAAATCGCGGCCTGGTTCAAGGCTCAGAGTGCCTAGATGTTCAGGCAGACGGGCCCGCCAAGTGGCGCTCACCAGATTACCTGGCTGCAACAGGCTTTGACGGCGGCGCGACTGCCCCCCCCGGACCAGGCCCAGATGGCGGCCACGGTCAGGGGTCAGCAGGCTGACGATGGCCGCACTCTCGCCATGCTTGCGGACGCTCAGTATCAGTCCTTCATCCTGCCATTCCATGCCCTAGCCTATAGCATGCCAAGGCCCCGGTAACAGCGGGACATAGGGGGTGCCCGGGGCGCCACGATCTGAAAAAAACCTAAAATCACCCCTAAAAAGACGGGGCGAATTTAAGTTTTAGTCAGGATTTTGGGCGATCATGCCCTGTCTAGCACTGCCCAATGATTTAGGGGGGCCCCGTGGCCGACCAGAAACTCACGCTCGATCAGGCGACACTCGTACTGTTCAACCCTCGCGCTCAGATGCGAGCGACGTTGCGCCACACCCTGTTGGGGCTCGGCTTTCGCAATATCCTCGATTTTGGCAACCTAGGGCACACTCGGTCTTCCATTATCGAACGGTCCCCGGATTTGGTCATTCTTGATCTCGACTGCGAAAAGGAAGGGATCTGCACCCTGGTTCGCGAAATACGCCATTCCAAGCTTTGTGAGGATCCGTTCCTCGTCATCATCGCATTGTCGTGGCACCCAAGCCTGGATGCCGTCAACAGCAGCATGGAATCAGGTATCGACGACATTATCACCATGCCGATTTCGACGAAGCTGCTTTCAGAGCGCATCAATACATTGATCCGTCACCGCAAGAACTTCGTCGTGACGTCGAGCTATGTCGGTCCCGATCGGCGCACCGGTGATCGGATAGAAAATGACCCGATGGAGCCGGGCACCCTCAAAGTGCCCAACAACTTGCGCTACAAGGCCATGGGCGACACCGAAGCCGCCGCCTCACCCGAATTCATAAATGAGATGCAGACACGCATCAACAACCAGCGGCTCAACCGTCATGCCCAGCGTATTGTCTGGTTGATTGATGAATCCCTGAAGGCCGACCCGACAGGAACCAAAATCACCGACGTCAACAAGCAACGTCATGCAGAGATCGCCAATATGATCGAGCAGCTTGCCTATGACCTTGAATCCCAGGGTTATGTCGAGATGGTCGAAATTTGCGACTCGATGGAAAATGTGCTCGATTTTCTGCGCCACTCAGCCAATAAGAAATTTAATGAATTACTGCGCTTGCATGCCTTTGCCGTGACAGCAACCTTGATGGAACGCGAAGGCGCGGCGGAGTTGGTCATCGCAGCGCTTAACGAAGCCACCGCGCATCTTGAGCGCTTGCGCAGC
>JBLHLO010000284.1:0-3351 GCA_047621105.1 Alphaproteobacteria bacterium | reverse complement strand
GCGCCGGGCGTGATGAAAAAAGCCTGACCAAGGCCGAAGGCCGTGAAATGGGCGCCGATGCTACGCGCCGTTGTAAATACGGCAAGCGCTGATCCAGCAGTTTCAAGCATATAGTGAATCAAGGGGTTGGAACGGCGTTCCAACCCCTTGGTCTTTGTGGCGCTGATTAGATAAGTGGTGCTATGGGCCCCGATTTGATCTAGCCTTTTCCCCAAATGCGGGGCCCGTACGGCACCAAAAGCAAAATCAATGGGTTAAACGAACGGAGGAATGTGATGGCACGGTCAAGAATTCGCCATTTGGCGATCAAATCCCCGAATCCGGGGCGGCTTGCGGATTTTTATCAAGAGGCTTTCGGCATGGACGTCCTTTTGCGTGCCGATAGCGGCGCGGTGTATCTCAGCGATGGATATATCACCCTCGCCCTTTTGCAATGTCGGCCGGAAGATTCGCCGCCCGGCATCAATCATTTCGGCTTCGCGGTTGAAGATGCCGATGTGGTGGGTGACACGCTTCAGTCATTGGGCTTGCCGGCACCGAAAGAACGCCCGTCGAACCGACCTTATGCCGAGTTGCGTGGGATGGACCCGGACGGAAACCTGTATGACATTTCCGTCCATGGCTACCAGGATGAAGAATATCAACCCGAACGCAATACGGGTAAAAGCAAAGAAAAAGAAAAGGTGGATTGAACCCACCGCTTTGATCCATAGGGCCTATGTCTAGGCCCTATACACAGGTCAGAAATATAGGGAGGCCAAAATGAAATTCATGAGATTGGCCGCGGCTGCTGCCGTGGCATTGTTGTTTACCGGTTCCATAGGGGCATCCGCCGCGGATTATTATGCGGGCAAAAGCCTGACGCTTTATGCCGGTTATCCGCCAGGGGGCGGCATCGATAATGAGATGCGCACGGTCGCGCGCTTCTACGCCAATCATATTCCGGGCAAGCCCAATATTATTGCCAAGAATATGCAGGGTGCGGGTGGTTTGGTGCTTGGTAACTATCTTTATACGGTTGCCAAAGCCGACGGCTTGGAAATCGGCATGCCCGGGCGTAGTGGGTTCTTGCTTGCCAATTCCATCGGCCATAAGGGGGCCCGTTACGATCTGACCAAGTTCACCTATATCGGTTCGACTGCCAGCACCAATGCTATTCTGTGGTTGAGCACGCGCACTGGGATCAATAACCTCGATCAGTTGAAGAAGGCAAAAAAGACGATTGTGCTGGGCGGCCTTTCGGCACGGTCACAGAACATCGTCGTGCCAAAGGTGCTGGCCAAATATCACGGCTTTCCATTCCGCCCGGTGCATGGCTATCCCGGAATGAATGCGGTGTTGCTGGCCATGGAGAGGGGTGAGGTAGACGGGTTGTTTACCCATGAGGGGTCACTCCAGAGTACGCGCCCCGACATGATCAAGGACAAGAAGATCGTGCAGATCTTCCAGACTTTCCCGTTTGAAAAGAACGTCCCGCTCATGATGAGCTTCGTGACAGATCCTGAGGAAAAAGCCCTGCTGACTCTGCTGAGTGCGCCGGGCCGTGTCGGTGTGCCGCTCTTGGGCCCACCGAAGATGAATGCGCAAGCGACGCAAGATCTTCGGGTGGCGCATCAGGCAATGACCAAAGATAAGGCGTTCCGTGCCTATGCGGAAAAACGCGGTATCCATGTGTCGCCAAGCACCGGGCCTGAACTACAGGCCTACATTGCTGCGAATTTGGTGCGTGTGTCGGATTCAGTCGTTAAACAATATCGCGCCTATACCAAGCGCAAGAAAAAGAAGAAAAAAAAGAAAGAATAGGGGGGCGACCTCCAAACTGGATTGCACAAAACGGTGGGGCTTGCCCCGCCGTTTTTATATGCCGATGGAAGTTAGGATCGGTTAGGGCGTTGCCATGAAGTGCAACGCCTTGGCCCAGGCATCTTTGGATGCGGCGCGGGTTTCGGGCGCATCATGGCTGGGGTTCTGGAACCCGTGGCCGACATCGGGGTAGCGGTGGAAGCTGTGTGCCACGCCCGCCTGAGTCAGTTTTTCATCAACCCTGTTCACGTCGTCAGGTGATGGATTGACGTCCTTGCCACCAAAGAATCCAATCACCGGACAGGGAATGGTGTCGATCCAATCGAAGGGCGTGGCCCCTTCATCGCCCCAGGAAACAAACATGCCGCCGCCATAGAACACGACGCAGCCCCGGAAGAGGGGAGTTTTCGCCGCGCCCATCATGGCGATGCGGCCACCCATGCAATGGCCAAAGATAAACATTTTTTGTGCATCCACATCGGCGCGGTTGCGCAAGTATTCCGCCGAAGCGGCGATTTCGGCCAGCACTTCTGAATCTTTCAGGAACTGTTTGCAGTCGTCGAGTTCGTGTCCGTCCGGGCAGCGATGATAGAAATTGGGCACGCAAGTCACAAAGCCGGCCTCACGGAGTGCTTCCAGGCGCCCCAAAGTGAAGGAGTCAAATCCACCGCGGTGATACATCAGCAGTGCCGCCGGGTGGGGGCCGGGCCCGGCGGGGCCGTCGACCAGCATATCCATGGCATGGCCGTGGATGTCGATATGGATGGTTTCCATGGTTGTCCTTCTGGGCCCGCCGGCCTGAGTTAATTGGCGGCCTTCTTTTTCTTCTTCTTGCCGCGCTTGCGCTTAGGCGCCTTGGCGGCAAGTGTTTTGGCGCGCTTCAACAGGGCCGGTGACGCTTTGGTGCTGGCGGCGACGAGCGCTTGCAGCTTGTCACCCTCTAGCGGCTCAATCTCAAGGCGTGAGCGTTTGAGATCTGCCTTGAACTTGTCGTCATGGATGGCCTTCCAGAAAGCGGTGCGTAAAAGGGCCACACGTTTGGCGGGCACACCGGGCGGGGCAACGACCGACCGACCGACCTGGGAGGGGGCGGCAAAGAATTCCAGCAGTTTACGATCTTCGTCGTTGTTGGCGAGGTCGATCATGCGTGGCACGTTTTGAAGATCAGCGTTTTTCTCGGCGCCGGTTTGCAGCAACAGGCGGATTTTGCCGTCGCGTAGCCAGTCCGCCTGTTCAGCCTTCATAGCGGACCACGGACGGCTGAGACCCTGCACCTCACCGCGTTGCAGGGCAAGCAGGGCTTCCCCCGAACCTCGGTAACCGGTGATCATCTTGATCTTGGTGCCGACGACATTGTTTAGGATGGTCCAGTTCAGCCGGGAGGCGGCACCGGATGCCGAAACGATGAATTGGGCGGTCTGTGCATCTTCGATTTTCTTGATCGGTGATGTATGCCAGGAGAACAGCACGGCACTGTTGGTGACCAGCCGGCCGAGCCAGTTGAACTTGGAGACATCAGCCTTCAGCCCCTTGCGGCCCAATAATTCG
>JBLHLO010000283.1:0-3369 GCA_047621105.1 Alphaproteobacteria bacterium | reverse complement strand
GCAAAAAATCATCTTTCGGCCGCCATTTTCGCCGCCCTAGGCCAGGCGGCACGCGACTATTCCAGAAATTAACCGCATTATTACAATAGCTTAAGAATCCACGCTGCGGGGCGGCAGGCTATTGTATTGGGCCCGGGCCGTCCCTATTTAAAGTTCATGGCGGGGCCGAACCGGTCCTGCTTCTGGGCGGACACCCCCCTTTGACCGTCCAGGGCTCCTACGAGCCAGCGGCGCCCGGCCGTTCCCCCCCCTGGTCGGGCGCCGCACTACGTTTGGCCCGGCATCAACACCCCCATGACATGCTGGCGATAGGCTGGCCTCTCCCCAAGACGGGCGTACCAATCGCAAATCTTCGGCGTATCGGGCCGGTCGATGGGATAATTGAACCACCGGTGGGCATGAATACCGACCGGAATATCACCCATAGAAAAATCCCCGGCGACGAATGGTCCATCGCCAAAGGCCTGCTCGAAACGCAGCCACAATGCGTTCAAGCTTTCCGTTGCCGCAGCAACCGCATCCGGGTCACGGTCAGCTTCGGGGGTGCGAATCGTCAGTTTCATAACCTGACCCGATGGTCCGTTCAGGGTAGCCAGCTGCCAATCCATCCAACGGCGCGCCATGGCCCGGCGGCGGGCGTCAACCGGCACCAACCCTCCCGGGCCATAAACATCAACCAGATATTGCACGATGGCATTCGATTCCCAGAGCACGAAACCGTCGTCTTCCATGGTCGGAATCTGGCCATTGGGATTGATCGCCAGATAAGACGCATCCTTATGGCCACGGTAGGGCCCTCCGGTCGGGACTAATTCCCATGGCACGCCAAGCTCATCTGCGGTCCATAATACTTTTTGTACGTTGCTCGAACTTTCGTATCCCCAGACTTTGATCATCATATTCCCCGTTAGGCCCCATTAAACTGCTGAGATGAGTGTAGGTAGCACGGAGACCGCCTGGCTCCAACCGGCTGGCCGATGCCAAGGGAAGCCGATAAGTTAGGCCCCCAACAACCTGGCCATGAAAATCCAACCAAAGAATCGAAACGCCATATGAGCGCCCCCATTTTTGATCCCATTGCCCCAACCCATATCCCCATCATGGGCGAGAAAAGCACGTTCGCCGTTGCCAACGTCTATGGAGTGACCCGCAATTATGATCCGGACGGCACACTGCGCGCGCTTCCCGAACGCCCGGCGCCTGCCGTTTTTACCAAGTCGCCGCGATGGGTTGTCGGCTCAGGCGCCACGATTCCCTATCCCGCGGTCACGGATCGGTTCGAGCCCGAAATTGAATTGGTGATTGCCGTCGGCAAGCCCGTTTACCGGATCGGCAGCGAAGAAGCGGCGACCGCAATTTACGGCTATGCGGTCGGGCTCGATCTAACCCGGCGCGACCTGCAACACGCGGCGCGGGAAAAGCACGATCCACTCGACATCGCCAAGTGGTTTCCAGGTGCTTCTCCATTGTCGACCATTGCACGCACTGCCGACATCAACCACCCAGACCAAGGTGCGATCACACTCGACGTCAATAATGTCCGGGTGCAGGAAGGGGATCTTGATCAATTGATCTGGAAGCCAAATGAAATCGTCGCCATGTTGTCCCAGTTTTTCCCCCTGATGCCGGGTGACATCATTTTCACCGGCACGCCACCGGGAGAAGTGGCCCTGAAGCCTGGCGACATCCTCCACGGTAAAATTGATAGGGTTGGCGTGCTCGATATTACCATAGAAGAGGCACAACAATAATGACGCTTTCCATCGCCACCTGGAATATCAATTCGGTGCGCTTGCGCATTGGTTTAGTGGAACGTTTCCTGGCAGAATCTGCACCCGATGTCCTGTGTCTACAGGAGACCAAGGCGATGCTTGATGTGTTTCCGTTCGACACGCTCAAATCTTTTGGCTACCAGCATATTCATGCCGCAGGCATGAAAGGCTACAACGGCGTCGCCATCATTTCGAAGCAACCATTCGTCCATACCGAGGTCAAAAACTGGTGTGATAAAGAAGACGCGCGCCACGCCTGGGTAACCCTGAAGGATGGTACCGAGGTCCATAACTTCTACGTGCCGGCGGGGGGCGACATTCCCGATCCCAAAACCAATGATAAATTTGCCCATAAACTTCGCTTCCTTGATGAAGTCACGGCTTGGTTCACCGCCCGTAAAGACCCCGCCAATCGTTTCATCCTTGTCGGCGACCTCAACATTGCGCCGCTGGAAACCGACGTTTGGTCGCACAAGGCCCTGCTCAAGGTTGTCAGCCACACTCCCATCGAAATTGAAAAGCTTGCTCGCATGCAAGACGCCCATGATTGGGTGGATGCCGTTCGCCAGGTCATCAAACCAGATACGTCGCTCTATTCATGGTGGAGCTACCGCGCACGGGACTGGGATGCCGCAGATAAGGGCCGACGCCTTGATCACGTTTGGGTCACACCGGCCCTGAAGTCACAGATCAAGAAAGCCCAAGTGTTCCGCGATGTGCGGGGTTGGGAACAGCCATCCGACCATGCCCCGGTCATGGTCACATTGACCGGTTCATAGTCAACATGACATGCCGGCAGCAACGGACATGAGCGCCAACAACGAGAGGCCGCGCGAATATGGGTGGCCTACCCGTTCCCTTGCCGGTGATTACTTGCGCGCCGGGGCAGGATTTGCGGTGACCTTTCCACCCCTTCTGTTTGTCGAGTGGACCGCCGCCGTGGTCATCATCCTTGGCGGGTTGTCGGGTCTATTCTTGTGGCTGGGCGTCCGCACATTCGGTCGTCAACGCGCACGGCTCAGCGTCGATCAATACACGATTGCCCGCGGGCGTCAGAGAATTAACTGGGCCAAGCTGCAGGAAGTCAAACTACGCCGGTATGGTGCCCGCAAGAAAAAGGGGGCGGGCTATTTCGAACTGCTGCTGGCGGGGCCGGAGGGTCGTATTAAAATTGATTCAGAAATTTCAGATTTCCTGGATTTAGCCCGGCAGATCCATAGGGTCGCACTGGATAATCACATTACGCTTGATGAACATACCCGCACCAACTTCTCAGCCCTTGGGCTCGACCACTGACAATCCCTAAGCCAGCACGTAAAGGTCACGCGGGCGCGTGACACCTTCGATGATGCGCCCCTTGCGAATCTCAGGAATAGGATCGACCGTATAACCTTGTTCACAGGCACGAGCGTAAACATCGGCCATGCACAGCGCACGGGTATTTTCCATTTTGTTATGTTTTTCGAGCTTCGCCGCGAGATTAACCGCATCGCCGATGACCGTCAGTTCCAACCGGTCACCGGACCCGACCGCGCCAAACAGCACATCACCCATGGCGACCGCGGCACCAACATCAAGTGACGGGCGTCCCTCGGCA
>JBLHLO010000282.1:0-3394 GCA_047621105.1 Alphaproteobacteria bacterium | reverse complement strand
TCAACCAGCGCATCCCCCGCTGCCCCCACCGCCACGGCGACCGAAACCGCCATGCAGCGTTCGCCCGCCGAGCCATAGGCCGCGCCCATCAGCGCATCGGCGGCAAGATCGAGGTCGGCATCGGGCATCACCACCAGATGATTCTTCGCCCCGCCCAGCGCCTGCACCCGTTTGCCCGCCTGGGTGCCGGTTTGGTAGACATGTTCGGCCACCATTGTGGAGCCGACGAAGCTGACCGCGCCAATTTCGGGGGCGCCGAGCAGCGCATCAACCGCTTCCGCGCCGCCATTGATAACGTTGAGTACGCCCGGCGGCAGGCCCGCCTCATGGGCCAATTCGCCGAGCAGGAGCGCGGCTGAAGGCACTTTTTCCGACGGCTTTAAGATGAAGCAATTGCCCGCGGTCACGGCGATCGGGAACATCCACAGCGGCACCATCACCGGAAAATTAAACGGCGTGATCCCGGCGCAAATACCAATCGGCTGGCGCAGTGAATAACTGTCGATTTCCGTACCGACATTTTCGGCATATTCACCCTTCAATAGATGCGGCATGCCGCAGGCGAATTCCACCAATTCCAACCCGCGGGTGAGCGAACCCATGGCATCAGAGAGCACCTTGCCATGTTCCGCCGTGACCAATTGGCAGATGGCGTCGGCATTTTGTTCAATCAATTCCTTGAAGCGGAACATGACGCGCGCGCGGCGCAGGGGCGGTGTCGCGGCCCAGGCGGGGAAAGCCGCCTGGGCGCTCTCGATCGCCGCATTAACCTCCACCGCACTGGCCAAGGGGACGCGCGATTGCACCTGTCCGGTCGCCGGATCAAACACATCACCAAAGCGGCCCGATGTGCCCGCAACCCGCTGGCCATTAATGAAGTGATGTAGTTCTGCCATGAGTCCCCCATTACTTTCTTTGTCTTAAAGTTAGAACCGACGGGGTGAAAGGTCCAGCGCAGGACAGGACGGGAGACCACCTTTAAGGATCTGTGGGCGGCAGCGCATCCGGCATCATCACATGATCGAGAACGAAGCGGCGCCAATCGCCGTCCGGCGACGCACAGATAGGCGGGATGCCGGTGGGCCCATCCGGGGCTGCGGTCAAGACGACCCCGCGCAAATGCCAGAGCTGCTTAAAATCATGGGTGCTCTTAAGCGTATATGTATAGAACCGGTCCCGCATCCGGCGGCGCATCCACGGCCGGCCATGGGCTGCATAAAACATGATGCCGAGCGTCAGCGCCACTAAGCCACGCATAAAATCCCAACTGACCGCCACTGTCACGGCCGCCGCCGCGATCCCATAGAGCCAGCGATTGTGATCAGCCTGCACGGCGATCGGACTATCGGTATGCAACAGACGTTTGTAGTCGAGCGCAACATGCACCCGTTCTTCATATATAGCGCGGGCCAGGGCACGCAGAAGATCGATTTCATTCATGGCGCAAGTATAGACCCTGCCCACGCGCCCAACGAAGGAGCATCGGTCTAGGCATCCCGCAGGTGCATGGGCCCATAGCGTAGGATAAATATCCCAAAACCCACGATCCACGCGATTCCTGCAGTTGTCTGGAGCTCAATGGCCATGGACGGCGCCACCCCGGCACTGATCCGCACCAGCGCGGCCAAGCTGACCAGCAAATACGCCGCCGTCGTCACCCTATCGGCAGACAGCGCGCGACCCGTGTGACCAAGTGTCGCCCGGGTCATCACCCCAAGCGTCATGGTGCCCATGGCACCGATGGTAAGTGCGTGCAGCGCCGGGCTCGGCCCCAGCGCCGATATGATAATGCTGCAACCCGTAAGCACCAGCCCTGCCGCCACCCAGCCATAGCCGAGATGCAGCACCCAGACGAGGGGCTCTGCCCCGGTCTCGATGCCATGCCAGCGCGCGAAGCGAATACCCTGTAAGCAACCCGCCATGATCAGGGCGACGGCAACACCGCGCGATTCGGGTGTAACCACCCAGGCCCCCAACGCGAGTACGGAGATTATCAGCGCGGCCTTGTCTATACCACCGAACGGCGGTGATAGACGCGACCTGCCCATTTGTTTCAGCCAGTTATCAGTAAAGTTCGGCACGATACGTCCACCAATCAGGGAAATCAGCATAACGATCACGGCAATGGCGAGACGCAGACTGGCATCGCCCAGTTTTTCTATTCCCATAGCACCGGCGTGGCTCATACCGTTGGCAGCCAACAACAATGCGATAGCCGCAGCGATCGGTAAATTACGCCAATTGCGACCGCCCACAATTTCGGTGAGGGCCATGATCAGTAACCCGGCAAGAAATGCGCAATCGATCAGCGCTGCAACCGGTGATCCGATTACGGCCGAGATCGCCACCGCCGCGCGGCCAGCGCACCATAAGAGTGCCAACCCGGCAAGCGGCCAACCGGTGAGTGGCGCTCGCCCCGTCCAATTGGGCATAGCCGTGAGCAAAAACCCGGCCACCGCTGCGGCGACATAACCAAACAGCATCTCATGAGCATGCCAGGCCACCGGCGCAAACGCCGTGGGCGGAAGAACCCCCCACCACAAAAGTGCCAGCCACGCCCCCATACCGACGACCGCCCATAATCCGGCCAGCAGGAAAAATGGGCGAAAACCCAAGGTAAATAGCATGAATGTGCTGATCTCTTTATCGCGAGGTGGCGTCATAGCGCGAGCATAGGTCGCGCCGTCCCCGGAGGCGAGATAAGTTGGCACACCCGGGGACGCAACAGGAAAAGCAGAGCGCTTTTCTCAAACGCGTTACTTACAGGCGATCACCTTGGCCTCGTCACCCGAACCGCGATAGGTGAGCTGGCAATCCATGCCAGCTTTCAGCTTCGAGCGCCGCGCCTTCTTGCCACCGATGGTAATCCGCGTGCGTCGACCACTCACGGCGACGGTTTCGGGTTTGCCGGCCATCTTGAATTCGACAGCCCCCCCACGTTTCTTAATCTTAGATATCTTGATGCCCACGGTCTTGATGTCCCCTAGACCAGTCGCCGCTGCCCAATGATCACCCCAGAGTTTTTGCACCTCGACACTGACCTCCTGGATCAATTTAGGATGGCGCAAGGCGATCTTCTTACCCAGGATTTCATCGGCAAAGGGGATGAATTCCCGCATCTGTAGACCCTGATGGATAGGCACCGAACGTGAAGCATAATATTGCGCAATCTGGCCCTCCTTGCTGAGCAGCTAATTAACGTAAAGCCGCGAGGCATTGATATGCGGATTGCCCTTGAATATCCCCATTTGCGCCATGGTGGCAGGCACCGGTTCCGGGCAGTGATAACCGACCGGCGCCCCCTTCTTCTGACTGCGCACGACCCGGTATTCCGACGCTGGAATGGCGAGCGGCAATTCACCGGCGATGGTCAATGCCACCAGGGCATTCATGC
>JBLHLO010000281.1:0-3411 GCA_047621105.1 Alphaproteobacteria bacterium | reverse complement strand
TTCTTGAATGACGATGGCATCGGCCCCAATCGGCACCGGCCCGCCGGTGAAGATGCGCACGCATTGACCTGCATTGACCGTGCCCTCAAAGGCGCCACCGGCAGGGGCTTCGCCGATCACCGTGAGCTTCACCGGGACCTTGGCTACATCAGCGGCGCGCACCGCGTAGCCATCCATGGCCGAGACCGCGACCGGCGGTTGAGTGCGCCGGGCAACCAAATCTTCGGCGAGCACCCGTCCGGCCGCCGCCAATAGGGAAACGGATTCGGGTGCTAGGCAGCTAAAGGCGCCGCGAATGCGCGCCCGGGCTTGTGCAACCGAAAGCATATCGGCCATGGCTAATCCGCCGCCTGATAGGTGCCGGACTGTCCGCCCGCTTTGTGAACCAGGTGGATATCGGTAATCCGCATCGATTTATCCGCCGCCTTGCACATGTCATAGACCGTGAGCGCGGCGATGGAGACGGCGGTCAGGGCCTCCATCTCAACGCCGGTCTTGGCCGTTACCTTGCACGTAGCGGTGATATCGACGGCATTGGAATCCTTGGCGGCGGCAAGCTCCACCTTGACCGAGGTGAGCGCCAGCGGATGGCACAGCGGGATCAGGTCGGGTGTCTTTTTTGCCCCCATGATACCGGCCAGCCGGGCGACGGAAAAGACGTCGCCCTTTTTGATGCCGCCCTCAATGATTGCGGCCAGGGTTTCCGCCGCCACCAGGATACGGCCGGTGGCCGTTGCCGTGCGGGTTGTCACCTCTTTGTCGCCGACGTCCACCATGCGGGCATTGCCCTGTTCGTCGAGATGGGTAAAGCGTGTCGTCATGACGGGGCCTCAATCTTTGGGGCGTTGAGATAACTGGGGGCGGGTTCGCCGATCAGCGCGATAACAGCGACCGTGACGTCGGCTTGGCGCATCAGCGATTCACCGACCAGGAACGACCGTACGCCGTGTTTGGCCATGCGGTCCACATCATCAGCGGTCTTGAGCCCCGATTCGCAGACCAAAAGCGTGCCGGGTGGGGCCAAGGGGGCCAAGCGTTCAGTCACCGAAAGATCGGTTTCCAGGGTCTTGAGATTGCGGTTGTTGATGCCGATGAAGCCGGTCTCTAACCGTCCCGCGCGCTCCAACTCATTTTCATCATGGACTTCGACCAGGGCGTCCATACCGTATTGGCGCGCCGCGGCGGCCAATTCGCTTGCCTGGGTATCATCAAGCACGGCCATGATCAGCAACACGCAATCGGCGCCGATGGCTCGACTTTCGGCAATCTGCCAGGGATCGACCATGAAATCCTTGCGCAGCACCGGCAGTTTGCAGGCGGCACGTGCTTTGACCAAGTAGTCGTTGCATCCTTGGAAATAGGGCTCATCGGTCAGCACGGAAAGACAGGCCGCACCCCCTGTTTCATAGGCGCGGGCCAATGCCACGGGATCAAAATCGGCGCGGATCAGGCCGGCTGACGGGCTCGCTTTTTTGATTTCAGCAATTAAGCCATAACTGCGAACCGCATGCTTAGCGGTCAGCGCGGCCCGGAACCAGCGCACCGGCGGGGCACCATTGATCGCCGTCTCGAGCTCGCTCAGCGGCTGCGTGGTTTTGCGTGCGGTGACGGTGTCGCGGGTGCGGGCACAGATTTCAGCGAGGATATCTGCCACGTGTCAGCCTTTGGAGATGGCGATCAGGCGTTCAAGGGTTTCACGCGCCTTGCCGCTGGCAATTGCCGCTGCCGCCTGTGCCACCCCTGATTTGAGGTCATCGGCCTTGTCTGCCACCACTAGGGCGGCGGCGGCGTTTAGCAAAACGATGTCGCGGTACGGCCCTTCCTTGCCGCCCAGCATATCAGCGATAGCGGCGGCGTTGGTTGCCGGATCACCGCCTTTGAGCTGAGCCGGATCGCTCCGGGGGAGACCTGCGTCTTCGGGCGTGACTTCGAAGGATGTGACTTTGCCGTCTTTCAATTCGGACACATAAGACGCGCCCGTAGTGGTGATTTCGTCGAGCCCGTCGGACCCATGTACCACCCAAGCCCGTTCTGATCCCAATTGCGCCAGTACTTTGGCCATGGGTTCGGTCCATTGCCGCTGGAACACGCCGATCAATTGGCGGGTGGTGCCGGCCGGGTTGGATAGTGGGCCCAGCAGGTTGAAGATGGTGCGGGTGCCAAGCTCGACCCGGGTCGGGCCGACATGACGCATGGCGGCATGGTGCCGTGGCGCCATCAGGAAGCCGATGTCGATCTCATTCAGGGATTTTTCCACCAAGGCAATATCGGCGTCGATATTGACGCCGAGCGCGGCCAGCACATCGGCTGAGCCGGATTTGGACGATAGCGCCCGGTTGCCGTGCTTGGCCACCGGCACGCCGCAGGCGGCAACGACAATGGCTGCACCGGTGGAGATATTATAGGTGCCCCGCGCATCGCCGCCGGTGCCGCAGGTATCGATGGCGCCCTTAGGGGCCTTGACCGATAGTGCTTTGGCCCGCATGACCTTGGCGGCGCCGGCGATTTCGTCCACGGTTTCGCCGCGCACCCGAAGGGCCATCAGAAAGGCGCCCATCTGTGACGGGGTGGCCTCGCCCGACATGATGATCTCGAACGCTTGTTCGGCCGCAGCTTGGGATAATGGTTTGCCGTCCGCCACATAGGCAATCAGGCTCTTGAAATCGGCTGGTTCCCCGTTCATGCGGCGAGCCCCCCCTTGTGTGCCAGGTTCAGGAAATTGCGAAGGATATCGTGGCCATGGGCCGAGGCGATGCTTTCAGGATGGAATTGTACGCCGTATATCGGTAGCGTTTTATGGGTGAGACCCATGATCAACCCATCTGCAGTCTCCGCCGTGACTTCCAATATATCCGGCAGGCCTTGGCGCGCAACGATCAGCGAATGATACCGTGTGGCCTCGAACGGGGAGGGCAGACCGGCAAAGAGGCCCTTGCCGGTGTGGCTGATTGCGCTGACTTTGCCGTGCATGGGTTCGGGCGCCCGTGTGACTTGCCCACCGAAGGCTTGGCCAATGCATTGATGGCCGAGACAGACGCCGAGCACCGGGCGAGCAAGCTTGCTGGCGGCGGCGATCACATCAAGACAGATGCCGGCGCGGTCCGGATCGCAGGGGCCGGGCGACAGCACGATGCCGTCAGTGCCGAGAGCCAGCGCTTCATCGACAGTGATCGCATCATTGCGACGAACAGTAATGTCTGCCCCGAGCTCGCCAAGATAGTGGACGAGGTTGTAGGTGAAGCTATCGTAATTGTCTATTAATAGAAACATTTCAATATGTTCTGGATGTTGTCTAAACTGATTCTGGAACTGCTGTGCTTCCTTATAGCAGTAAGCCCTGTGCTTAGGAAGCTGGGGGAAGCAAGGGAATCTCAGCCTACAAGATTAGCCTCGTGCTTGCCTAACGGGAAG
>JBLHLO010000280.1:0-3427 GCA_047621105.1 Alphaproteobacteria bacterium | reverse complement strand
GTTGATAATAATTGGGGGCGCGTTATCAGTTATTCCGGCAATTCCGCCTTCCGTGGCAACGGGGTCTCCACAGCAACGGTCAAGCTGGGGATTGTGGGTTTCACTCGCTCATTGGCAAAGGAATTCGGCAAACACAACGTTACCGCCAACTGTATCGCGCCCGGCAGCATAAGTGTTGAGCGAACGCCCGGCACGGAAAGGGAGTCCGACATCACCGGTCAGATCAGCAAGGATGTGCCCATCCCCCGCTTTGGCACCCAGGAGGAGGTTGCCTCTCTGGTGGCCTACCTTGCGAGTGACCGCGCATCTTATATCACCGGCCAATGCATACCGATCAATGGGGGCGTATTTTTTTCATGAGGGTTTAGTTCTGCACAAGGACTAGCAACGTATCGAAGACGGACCAGAATATGCTCCCCGAAGTGAGAGGGCTTGCCGTCACAAGGGAGAAAAGACGTAAGCCCATCAGCATCACCGGTGTCGCCAGTTACGACGGAGTTGAGTGCCCAAATCGTTAGTGCTATCAGCCGGCCCTTTGCCCGATGATGTTGTCGAAAAGCCAAACACCAAATTCTCGACGCCATGGCTTCCGTGGTCTCAGGCTCGCGATTGAAGCCAGGACGGATGGCAATCAAATATACCCGTAACCAGCGTGGTAGGCGTGGGTCGCCCCCTATGGGCGCCCGTACGCATGCCAGTCCCGTTAATGCGGCGCTGGCAAATGGCATGAAGGGCGGCCGGTTCTTCTCGATCATCGAGATGTCCGAAGGTCAGGATATGGTCGAGATGGTGGCGCAGTTTTTAGGCGATGGTGTGCTGATGTATGCGTCCGACTATCCTCATATGGAGTGTCGCTTCCCAGGTTCAGTCGATTATTTCATGAACTGGGACCTCGACAAGGACCTCCGCCGCAAAATGATGTGGGACAACCCAGTGCATTTCTATGGGGAGCCATAAAATAGGTTTTAACTAGAGCGACTTTCATTGGAGCGACTGCGCCTCCTATGTGGAGGGCTAAAATTGTGGACCCATTCTGCCACTTTACATACTCCATGTAGTTGATAAGAAAACCAGTCACCGTGCCCTTACCTTCTTCTGTATTGAAATAGCGCTTCCAGTAGTGCGCTAGCCCTTCGCTGTCATCCGCAGCGGGTAAGGGCTCAGGCCATAAGGAGATGGGGTGTATATTTGCCGATCTTGAATGGAGTACAATTATCTATAATAATTTATATATTTGAAAATCCTAAGATATTGAAAGGCAATACCGTGCGTCGTATCTCCCCTTTTCAGATTGCCTTGGCGATTGTCTTTGCGGCCTATCTGGTTTCTTTTTCACCGATAGGGGCGACGGCTCAGGAAACTTCCTTTGCCGGCAAGCGGGTGACGGTGATCATCGGCACCTCGCCCGGTGGCGGCACAGGTACGTCAACCCGGCTCATTGGGCGCTTTCTCAGTAAATATCTGCCCGGGAAACCGCAGATGATTTATCGCTACATGCCGGCGGGTGGTGGCGTGCAGGCGACAAACTATTTTGCCAATGATGTGGCCCGTAACGGGACCGCGTGGATGGGTGGTGGCGGTCCTTATATTGGTGCCGTGACCCTGCGCAAGGATGGGATCAAATATAATCCGACGACTTTTAATTTTCTGGGCGGCATTTCCCGCGGTGGCTCGATATTGATGATCGCGAACAAGAAGTTCGCGAACTTGACCGATGCCACCAAACCCCCCGTCGTTGTCGGGGCGACGCCAGGGCTCGGCGGTACGGTCGAATTGCTCTCATGGGCGGCGGAACACGCAAACTGGAATCTCAAATTTGTGGTCGGTTATCCAGGCACGGGTTCGCTCTATATTGCGCTCAAGCGGGGTGAAATTGACGCGATGGGCACATCTAACCTGTCAATTCTCAAGCCGCTGTTGAAAGACGCGGATTTTATGAGCTTTATCCAGACCGGCGATATGCAGGATGGCAAAGTCGTCCCCCGTGCCGGGTTTGGGAAAGTGCCGCTTATTACGGACCTCGTTGCGGGGAAACTTTCCGGGATCGCAGCGGAAACATTCGAATATTGGATCAGGGCAGATCAGATCGATAAGTGGTACGCCCTGCCGCCGCGCACGCCGTCAAACATTGTCAAAACCTATGCCGCCGCATTTAAGAAGATGTCCCAGGATCCAAAATTTAAAAAAGACGGCAAGGCTTTGTTCGGGCCGGGGTTTATTGTGCAAACAGCGGCTGATCTTGCCAATATCGTTGCGACCACGTCCTACCCCAGTGCGAAGAAGCGCGATTATATTCAAAACATGATGAAAAAGTGGGGCCTGCCCACCGAACCGCTATCTGAGGCAGAGAAGAAAGCGCTCGCTAAAAAACTGGTGAAGCTTGATAGCGTCACGGTCACTTTGGCCAAAGTTCTACGCCAAGGCCGTTCCCTGCATTTCACCGTAGGCGCGGAAACCCACAAAGTTAGGGTGAGCAGTAGCCGCTCTAAGGTCACTATTGCTGGCAAGAAAGCAAAACGTGCCAAAATCCGTGCGGGCATGACCTGTAAGATTGCCTATGCGGGGAATGGTGCTGTGGCGAACACCATAGATTGCCGCTGAAAAAGGACGACGATACTTACATCTTTTCGCTATGATGCTTACTGGGAAAACCCTCCTAGGAGACCGGCGAGCATTATGAAATCTGAAAAATCCGATCAGATGGACGTGTTTTATCGGGATTTGGCTCGAAAAAACATGGATGCCCTTTGGCGAGGGCGCCCTCCGTCACGGCCGAATCAGGACTGGACTGCGCCCTACGCCCCCTGCCATTGGCAATGGGCCGATATCCGGGACTTTATGGATCAGGCGGGGCAATTGATCACGACAGGGCCAGAGGCCGAGCGGCGTGTTGTCCAGTTGATCCATCCTGAACTGGTAGCGGTCCGTTCCGCTTCCCATACACTTACGGCGAATGTGCAAATGGTGCTGCCGGGTGAAATTGCGCCTTCTCACCGCCATGTGACCGGCGCTATCCGGTTTATCATCGAAGGCGAGGCGGCGATTTCCATCGTTGAGGGCGAGCCTTTCGAAATGCGGCCCGGTGATCTGGTGTTGACGCCGGGTTGGCACTGGCATGGCCATATCAATGAATCGGGCGGTCCGATGCTTTGGATGGATACCCTCGATCGTCCCTTGACCGCGGCTCTGCGGCAGACCCGCCAGGAGGCCTATTCCAGTGAACTGCAGGCCATGACGCGGCCGAAGGGATACTCTGCTGCCCGGTACGGTGCAGGGCATCTGCGTCCGGTGGGTACGAAGACAACACCGGCATCGCCGCTATTTTCGTATCCATGGGTGGAGACCGAAGCGGCATTGCATCAATTGGCGAAGGTAGAAAGTGATCCCTTCGATGATGTGGTTTTTGACTATATAAATCCGACCACCG
>JBLHLO010000279.1:0-3439 GCA_047621105.1 Alphaproteobacteria bacterium | reverse complement strand
TTTTCCGCCGCATGTTGGCTGCCTTGCCGAAAAAGGGCGCCAAACAATCACAGGCGCTTGCGGTCTTAGGCTTTCATGTCGCAGGTGAGAGTGCCTATGGCCGCCTGGTGCTGGACGGCAAGGGTGGGCTTGAGCGCATCGTCGAAGCACGGGACGCGACCGCCCAAGAACGCGCCATTACGTTTTGTAATTCAGGCCTCATGGTTGCCAGTAGCGTGGGACTGCTCAAGCGATTGCTCTCGCAGCTCACCACTCATAATGCCAAAGGTGAATATTACCTGACCGACGCCGTTGCTATTGCACGCGCGCAAGGGATTCCCTGTGCGGCCATCATGGGTGAGGGGCATGATCTGCTCGGCGTGAATTCGCGCGCCGATCTGGCAGTCGCTGAAGCGGTCATGCAATCGCGCTTGCGCGGCCGTGCCCTGGCTAATGGGGCGACGATGATCGATCCGTCGACGGTCACTCTCTCGCACGATACCAAGATCGGCCGCGACGTGGTGATCGGCCCTAATGTGTGTTTTGGGCCCGGCGTCACCGTGGCCAACCATGTTGAAATCCGACCGTTTTGTCATATTGAGGGGGCGCGTATCGGCAAGGGGGCCATTATCGGCCCATTCGCCCGTTTGCGTCCTGGCGCTGATATCGGCGCAAATGCTCATATTGGTAATTTCGTCGAAATCAAGCAGGCCCGGATCGCCAGAGGGGCCAAGATCAATCATCTCTCCTATGTCGGTGATGCGGAGGTCGGCGTTGATGCCAATATCGGTGCCGGCACGATCACCTGCAATTATGATGGCTTTGATAAGCACCTGACCCAGATCGGCGCGCGTAGTTTCATCGGTTCCGATGTGTCCCTGGTAGCGCCGGTCAGCGTCGGCGACGGCGCCGTGGTCGGCGCCGGTTCGGTGATTACCCGTAACGTGCCGAAAGACGCCCTGGCTACTACCCGTGGCGAACTGCAGATGACGGCCATGGGTGGGGCCCGTTATCTCGCCCGCAAGAAGGCTGCCAAGCGGAAAAAGGCGGCGTCTCAAAAGGCGGGCCAAAAGACCCGTCCCAAGACCCGTCCAAAGCCCCCCAAGAAGGCCTGAGCCTTATGTGCGGCATCATCGGCATCATCGGCGAGGGCCCGGCAGCCTCAATCTTGGTTGAAGGACTGCGCCGGCTCGCCTACCGCGGCTATGATTCGGCAGGGATTGCAACTTTGGTGGATGGCCAAATCGACCGCCGCCGGGCCGAGGGAAAGATCGAAAACCTCGACGCGGTTTTGAAGGCCGATCCCATTGGCGGTACCAGCGGCATCGGTCACACGCGCTGGGCGACCCACGGCATTCCCAACGAGGCCAACGCGCATCCTCATGCCAATGATCGTGTCGCCGTCGTACATAACGGCATCGTTGAAAACTTTCGGGCGTTGCGTGAAGGGTTGGAGGCGGATGGGATCGTCTTTGAAAGCGATACCGATACCGAAGTCATCGTCCATCTGGTGACACGATATCTTGAGCAAGGCCTGGCCCCCGCTGATGCGGCGCGGGCCGCCACCAAGGAATTACAGGGCGCTTTTGCGCTCGCCCTCCTATTCGCTGGTTATGATGGTTTGATGTTCGGCGCACGGCGCGGCAGTCCGCTGGCGGTCGGTTTTGGCGATGGTGAGATGTTCTTGGGCTCCGACGCCATCGCATTGGCGCCGTTGACGACGCGCATCTGCTATCTGGAAGATGGTGACACGGTAGAATTGACCGCGTCGGGGGCTGCTATTTTTGACAGTGACGGGGGTCAGGCCACCCGTCCGGTGCGCGAAACCAAATCCCTGGGCGACGCGGTCGGCAAGGGCAATTTCGCCCATTACATGCTCAAGGAAATCTACGAACAGCCGACGGTGATTGGCGATACCTTGGCCGGCTTCTTCAACCCCCATGACCGTACGGTGACGCTGCCCGACTTGCCGATTGATTTTGCCCGTGTGTCGCGCCTGCAATTGCTGGCCTGCGGCACCAGCTATCATGCGGCCTTGGTGGCGCGCTATTGGTTTGAACGGATTGCTAAACTGCCCTGCGATATCGATATCGGTTCCGAATTTCGCTACCGCGAGCCCCTGTTGGCCAAGGACGGCATCGCGCTTGGCGTGTCGCAATCGGGGGAGACGGCCGATACGCTCGCCGCACTGCGTCTTGCGCGTTCCTTGGGGCAGAAGATCATCAGCGTCGTCAATGTCGCCGAAAGCACCATGGCGCGCGAAGCCGATGGTGTATTGCTGACCCATGCCGGGCCAGAGGTTGGCGTCGCCTCGACCAAGGCCTTTACCACGCAATTGACGGTGTTGGCTTGCGCGGCCATTGCCGCAGCACGGGCGCGCGGTGCTATTGATGGGGCCCGTGAAGCCGTCTTGACCAGCGCCATTGCCGAAGTGCCGGCGCGGGCCGCCGAAGTGCTTAATCATGATGAGCGGCTTAAAGAACTGGCGGGCGAAATTGCCGAAGCGCGTTATGTGCTCTACATCGGGCGCGGGACTGGGTTCCCGGTGGCGCTCGAAGGGGCGCTGAAACTGAAGGAGATCACCTATATCCCCGCCGAAGGCTTCGCCGCCGGCGAAATGAAGCATGGCCCCATTGCCCTGATCGATAAGGACGTGCCGATCATCGTCGTCGCGCCTTCCGATGAACTATTCGAAAAAACCGCATCCAACATGGAAGAAGTGATCGCCCGTGGCGGGCGGGTGATCTTCTTGTCTGATGCCAGGGGCATTGCCCGGTTGGGCTCGCTGGCCGCCGCCAGTATCGAATTGCCCGAGGTGGACCCGTTTGTTGCGCCCATCCTCTATACCATTCCGGTGCAATTGCTCGCCTACCACGCCGCCGTCATACGCGGCACCGATGTCGATCAACCCCGGAATCTGGCCAAGTCGGTGACTGTCGAGTAATCCCCCGAATCCCGGTTAACAGGACCTCACCTGGGCGCTATATTGGCGCCCAATCGGGGGGCCTCATTCCTTAGGGAAAACGGGCCCTGTTTCAGCCGCACCCCATTTCAGCCGCGTAAAGGGAGAGCCATGAAGCTCAAGGACAAGAAGTTATTCCGTCAGCAATGCTACGTCGGCGGTAAGTGGATCGACGCTGATGATGGTGCCACTTTCAAGATCACCAACCCGGCCGATGGCAAGACCATGGGCACGATGCCCAAGCTCGGCCGCAAGGAGACGCGCAGTGCTATTGAGGCGGCCAATAAGGTTTGGCCTGCCTGGCGGGCCAAGACCGGCAAGGAGCGCGCCGCCATCTTGCGCAAATTCTATGAGTTGATGGTCGCCAATGCTGATGACCTGGCTCAGATCATGACCATGGAGCAGGGCAAGCCCCTGGCCGAAGCTAAAGGGGAGGTAATTTATGCGGCGTCCTTCCTGGAATGGTTCGGTGAGGAAGCCAAGCGCGTTTACGGCGAT
>JBLHLO010000278.1:0-3450 GCA_047621105.1 Alphaproteobacteria bacterium | reverse complement strand
TGACGGCTTCAACCTGATCGGCCGTGGTCTTGGCAATCAACACTGCTTCCTCTTCATCCTGAAGAGCCCCTTCCCAGCGATAGATTGACCGGACAGGGCCAATGACATTGGCGCAGGCGACTAATCCATCTTCTACCAGGGCGCGACCGATGGTTGCCGCTTCTTCTGTGTTTGAGGCGGTAATATAGAGAAGCCGTAAATCCTTTTCCGCCATAGTCATCCTTACCTTGTAAAACCGCAAAATCGCAGCATGATCAATGATTAAACCTGCAGCCAAACCGACCGTCAGTCTAGGCTAGGGACAGCACCTTTGCCACGGAGCTGCAATCAGGCTTAAAATGCCTTGAGACAATTCCAGCCGAGGGAGGCATGGGCCCTGGCCCGTGAACGGCATTGGACGCGGCAAACAATAATACGCAACGTGAACCTGAAATTCCGGGTTCACGCCCCTCAGCAGCCCAGCGCGATTGGCTGGGTCGCGGCGTGGAGCAAGCAGGCGGCAAACTGCCGCTGTTTGACAAGCACGGCAAACGTATATCGGCACGAACCATCCGGAGTTGTATCGAACAAGGTTGGGCGGAACCGTGGTTCATTAACCCGGTGAAGCCCGATTGGTTGGTCTGTAAGCTGACGGATCGCGGCCGCGAACTCCTCGCCAACAGTACCGCCTGATCGGCAGATACCCCGTTCTTTAATTGCTGGCGCTTTATAGACCCGTCCGTGCGCGGTCTTCTTCTATTGCTGCTTTATCCCGCTTATGAGCGATCTGAGCCTCGCGCCGGATAATGTAGAGGCTCGCCCCGCAGATCACCGCTGCCCCTATCCAGGTCCAAATTTCCGCAGATTGGCCATAGAAAAAATAGCCAACCAAGGCGATCAACGGCAAGCGCAGGTAATCAAACGGCATGACGATGGACACTTCGGAAGTGCTCATGGCCCGGGTAAAGCAGTAATGCGCTGTGCTGCCGGATAAGGCCAACACCACGATCCAGGGCCAATCGCCGGCACCGGGCCAGGTCCAATAGGGCACCGCCCCCGCCAAGGCCAGCGGCAAGGTCACTGCATGCATATAGAAAACGATGACGCCGGGCCGTTCGACCCCGGATAATTTTTTAATGATCATATTGGCAGAGGCGTAAAGCGCCGCCGAAAGCAGCACCAGGATCATCGCCACGTCCACCTCGGCAAAGCCGGGGCGGATAATCAGCAAAGCCCCCGCAAAGCCAATCAGCGTTGCTGTCCAGCGGCGGAAGCCTACCTGTTCCTTGAACACGACGATGGCGAACAAGATAGTGAACAGTGTCAGGGTAAATTGCAGAGCAACCGCATCGGCCAAGACCAATACCTGTAACGGATAAAACCAGGCCAGCATGGCGAGGTAACTCAACACGCCCCGCAAACAATAGAACTTGGGCCAGCGCGGGTGCATAAGCCCCCGCAACGGCACACCAATGGTCGGCAAAATCAGCACCAGCCCGAAAAGGGAGCGAAAAAAGATGATTTCCGACACGCTGATCGGCGCTAATGCCCGGATCGCCCAGGACATGATGACGAAAGAAGCCGCCGCCCCCGTCATCCAGGCAGCGCCGCGCACCGGGGCTGTCATCCAGATGGAACCCGATAGCCCCGCCATCAGCAACCGTCGAGGAAACAGGCAATAAACAACATGGCGGGATCTTTGGCGGTTCGTGGGGCACAGCGCGGCAGGAAAAGGTGCGCTTCTCTAGTCTAGCTGGCCAGGGACCCTAAAGGTAGGCATGAACTGCAGCCTCCTGAAGTGCCATCTTGCGCCATTCATTTGCCGGGACCGGTCTCCTCCGGTAAGTTCATCGCAATAAGATTCAGGCCAAATAAAACGCAGGGGAGCACCAATGCTGATCATCAACAACGACATCGTCGCACAATTGCTGACCATGGAAGAAGTCATTGAAGCGCAGGAATCCGCCTTCAAAAAACTGCCGACGGGGGGCGCCATTCACCGCCCACGCATCGACATGTATGCCCCCTGCCAACGTGACGACGGTTACTTTCGTTGGGGCACCATGGAAGGCGCCAACGATGGTTATTTTGCGATCCGCATGAAATCCGACATCATCCATTGGCCGAAGGACGAGAACGGCAATTGGACGGAGGAAAAGTACTGCCGCGAACCCGGCACTTATTGCGGCATGATTTTGCTGATCTCGACCGAGAACGCGGAACCGCTGGCCTTCATCAATGACGGTATGTTGCAGCATATGCGCGTTGGTGGTGGCGCCGGTATCGGCGTGAAGTACCTTGCGCGCAAGGATTCCCATGTGGTCGGTATGCTCGGTTCCGGCGGCATGGCGCGCACCTTCCTTGAAGCCTTCAAATCTGTCCGCGATATCCGTCAATGCCGGATCTATAGTCCGACCCCGGAACATCGCGAGGAATTCGCCGAAGAAATGTCCAAACGCCTCAACATCGAGGTGATTGCCGTCGACAACCCACAGGATGCGATCAAGGGCGCCGATATTTTATCCTCCTGCACCGATTCGATGAATCCGGTCTATGACGCCGAATGGATCGAACCGGGCATGCATGTCACCAACCTTGGCCGCCGCGAAATGCCCGACGCCTCATCAGAAAAATTCGATGTGGTGATCCGCCAAGGCACCGCCGGGCTGCAAATGAAGATGTCCGAGCGCTTTCAGGCCGAACGCGGCCTGTCACCCGCCGCCTATATCGGCGGCACAGCCGAAGAAATGAAGCGCATTCCCGAAAAAAATCCCGAACCGGGCTTTGGCGGCGACGACCCCGACTTCAAGGACCGTGGCAAGGGCGGCACTTACCCTGATTTCGCCGACCTCGTCTCCGGCAAGGCTGAAGGCCGCACCAACGACGATCAAGTGACCTTCTATCGCAATGTCGGCAACCAGGGGCTCCAATTTTCTTCGGTCGGCCAAGTCGTCTATCGCAAAGCCAAGGAACAGAATCTCGGCCAGGAAATTCCGACCGACTGGTTCTTACAAGATATTCGCGACTAATGTCGCGAGGCCAATATATTCGCGACTCATTAATCTGCGGGGAGACACCATGTTCAAATTCATCGATCACGTCGCCGTCCATTGTTCGGACCTTCAACAATCGGTCACCTTCTACCATGGCCATTTCGGGTTCGAGGAATTTTCCCGCCACGACCGTCCGGGCGGCGGCATCGCCTATATGCGGCTTGGCAATACCGTGCTGGAACTGACTCAGAAACAGGGCGAACCGATGTCGGGCATGCATTTCGCCCTGGAGGCCGCCGATATGGACGAAGCCCTCGCCCATCTTAAAACTCGGGGGGTGAAGATGCTGCATGATGCGCGGCCCCTGGGCGCGCGCCGCCCCGGTGAACCGGATACCACGCGCCGTGCCGTGTTCGCCGGGCCAGATGGTGAAATGATCGAAGTGCGCGGCTAAGCAGGCCGCTCACATGGCTTCTTA
>JBLHLO010000277.1:0-3503 GCA_047621105.1 Alphaproteobacteria bacterium | reverse complement strand
AATGCCAAGAGGCTTTGGCGGGGGCCGGCACCATTAGCGATATCGCGCAAAATTTCCATGGTTGCCGTCAGGCAGACATCTTGGCCAACGTGCAGTGTCGATTCCTGCTTATAGTCCGGGGAATGGAGGACAAAGCCCCGTCCAGTCTCGACAGGCCCGCCGAACATGACGTGAATTTCATCACCCGTAGTGGCGCCTTCTATATTGAGTTGCTTCAGGAGGTCTGGAAAACTTACGCTTTCAATCGGATGATTGATCACCAGGCCCATGGCGCCATCATCGGTATGGGCGCAGACATAGATAACGCTACGCGCAAAACGGGGATCTTCCATCTGCGGCATAGCGATCAGTAACTGACCGGTGAAATAGCCTTCTTTAGGCGGTTCGGGCGCTTTGTCGTCCATGGGGGCTTAGTTAAGCTCACCTAAATTGAATTCAAGTCTATCATAACATCACCGTGATGATAATTGATGAATGGATAGGCGCGCAGTTGGTAAAACTATGCGTGCTGTTTCAGTGGTTTCTGGGGGGAGCCGTGATAGAAATAGTCCAGATAAGATTGGGACGTTAACCATGCAATGGATGGCAAAATTTTGGGCGCGGGTGCGGGTTCTTTCTGTGCTTGCCCTGCCTACTGCGATGGCCATTTTTATGGCCGCGCCTGTCCAGGCCAGGGACGCGTCGACATGGGTGCGCAACGACCACGCGGCCGTGCGTCTGATCAGCGCCCATCAGACCCTGTCTGCCGGTGGTGCAATTCGCCTCGGGCTTGAATTTAACCTGAAGCCGGGTTGGCATATTTATTGGCGGGCCCCGGGCGATGCGGGCATTCCGCCCCAGGTTGATTGGTCTGGATCGGATAATTTCGCCAGTGCCGTGATCGGTTGGCCCTTGCCCGAACGCTTTACTATTTTTGGCCTTACCACATTCGTTTATGGCGGCAATGTGATCTTACCGATAACCGCGGTTGCGACCCGCACCGGTGCGGCAGTGAAACTGCGCGCTAAAATAAATTATTTAGCCTGCGAAAAAATATGCATCCCCTACGATGCGGATCTCGCACTTGATCTTGCAACGGGTTCTGGGGTCGAAGGCGCGCAAGCCGCACGCATTGCAGATTTTGCGGCCCGGGTGCCGCCGCGCCTTGAAAAGGGTGCCACGGACGTCCCGATGAGTGTCACAAGCGCTGCCTTGGTCCAGGGCCGTACCGGGCTTACCCTTGAAGTTTTAACGCGCTACGGCACGCGGGCCGTGAGCCCCGATATTTTGGTCGAAGGCCCCCGGGGCTTGCGCTTCGGTGTGCCGCGTATCGAGCGTGCGGAGGATGGGCGCTCGGTCCTGTTCCGGCTGCCGGCAGCGGTGATCGGTGAATCGCGTTCACTACCTGATCGCGCTTCCCTGACCATTACCTTGATCGATGGCGCCCGGGGGATCGAGCAGGCTGTTAGCGCCGATACTCGCGCGGCGGTGGCGGGTGGGGCCGGCCTGCTGGTGATTCTGGCACTGGCTGTGTTGGGTGGGCTTATTCTCAATTTGATGCCCTGTGTGCTGCCGGTGCTGTCGCTTAAACTCTTGTCGGTCATGGGGCATGGCGGCGGTGAGGCACGTGCGGTGCGCGAGGGCTTCCTGGCGACGGCGGCGGGTATCGTCTTTTCCTTCTGGGTGTTGGCAGCAGTGGTGCTTGGGCTTAAGGCGGCTGGGGCATCGGTTGGCTGGGGCATTCAATTCCAATCGCCGGTTTTTTTGGGCGCTATGGCGGCGGTGGTGGCCCTGTTCGCGTCCAATATGTTTGGTCTGTTTGAAATTCCCCTGCCGGGTTTTGCCGGTAGGTTGGCCGCCACTGTGCCTGAGGGCCCCGGATCGCGGGTCGGGGCCTTCGCCACGGGGGCCTTTGCGACATTGCTGGCGACGCCCTGTTCGGCGCCCTTTCTAGGTACGGCTGTTGGCTTCGCCTTGACCCATGGCACATTTGAAATTTTTGCTGTGTTTACTGCGCTGGGTCTTGGTCTGGCGGCCCCTTATCTTACCATCGCCATGGTCCCGACACTTGCCACCCGGTTGCCCCGGCCGGGGCGTTGGATGGGACGTCTGCGGGCGGTGCTCGGTGTGGCGCTCCTGGGGACGGCAGCTTGGCTCGTCAGCGTTCTTTGGGCGGTGGCTGGTGGATATGCCGCATTAGCCGCCGCGGGCGCCTTGGCGGTGCTTCTTGCCCTCACGCTATTGCGCGCCCGGGCCGGGCGTCTAGACCGGAAAGGACATCTGGTAGGTGCGGGCGGGGCAATTGCCTTAATTGTGGTATTTGCCGCGACGGCATTTCTCCCCGCACTTTTGTCGCACCCATCGATCAGACCTAGTGTGGCAAGTGGGGCTACAGGCGGGGCGATTCCCTGGCGCGTCTTCGACAAGGTGGCGCTCTATAACCACGTGGCCGAAGGCCGGACCGTGTTCGTCGATGTCACCGCCGAATGGTGTGTGACCTGTAAGGTTAATAAGGCGTTGGTGATCGAACGGGGTGCTGTAGCTCGTGTATTATCGACGGGCAAGGTGATCGCCATGCGGGCCGATTGGACACGGCCCAATGCCGCTATTTCTGCTTATCTGGCAAGTTTTGGGCGCTTCGGCATTCCCTTCAACGTGGTCTATGGTCCGGCGGCGCCGCAAGGGATCGTGTTGTCGGAATTGTTGAGTGAAGACCAAGTCCTGGCCGCTTTCGCCGAGGCGCGTCTGCCAAAGAAATAACCCGATATTTTTCATGGTAGATTTGTCCGCATCTTTGGCGGAAAATCATGAGGTAAACCAAGAGGCAGCGCATCTGTGCGTTGCCTAATTTTAATTCGTGGGAGAGCAATTATGACGATCAAGGTGGGCGATCAACTTCCGTCCGTGACCCTTCAGCACAAGACTGCCGATGGCATTCAGTCGGTTTCCACCGATGATTTCTTTAAAGGCAAGAAAGTGGTGATGTTTGCCGTGCCGGGTGCCTTCACGCCGACCTGTTCGGCCAAGCATCTGCCTGGTTTTGTCAATAATGCCGATGCGATCAAGGCTAAAGGCGTGGACGAGATAGCTTGCGTATCGGTCAATGATGCCTTCGTCATGGACGCCTGGGGACAGGCGCAGAACGCAGGCGGCAAGGTGACCATGCTGGCCGATGGCTCGGCCATGTTGGCCAAGGCTATGGGGCTTTCCCTCGACCTTGAAGACCGTGGTCTTGGCACTCGATCGCAGCGTTATGCCGTGGTGGTCGATGACGGCAAGGTGAGTTTGCTGAATGTCGAAGAATCAGGGGCCTTCGAAAAATCGAGTGCCGAGACGATTCTCGCGGCGCTTTAAGTCCACGCCACAGTTTTGCATTACATCATTTGTTCTTGAGAAAAGGAGCTGCCCACGGGCGGCTCCTTTGTCTTTGGGGTGGGTGATTTTCCAGGATGGAGTCTCGACCACCTAGGAAAACCAGTGGTTTGGGCGCAAATATTGCCTTTCGGGGCGGAATGTGTTGGACT
>JBLHLO010000276.1:0-3546 GCA_047621105.1 Alphaproteobacteria bacterium | reverse complement strand
CCTGATCATAGGGAATAGTTAATCAGATGTCGCTCGATAAAGCCACCGTTGCCAAGATTGCCAGCCTCGCGCGCATCCGCGTGCCGAACGCAGAATTGGACGCGCTGGCCGGCGAATTGAACAACATCATGGGCTGGATCGAGCAGCTGTCCGAGGTCGATACCGAAAACGTCGAACCGATGTCTCAGGCGGCGGACCTGAAGCTGCGCTGGCGGGCCGACGAAGTGACCGATGGCGGCATGGCCGATAAGGTATTGGCCAATGCGCCTGACGCGCGGGACGGCTATTTCACCGTACCTAAGGTGGTTGAATGACGGCCGGTCGGGCGCTGACATCCCTCACCATTGCCGAGGCTCGCGATGGGTTGAAATCGCGCCAATTCACTGCCCTCGAGCTGACCGAAGCGCATCTTGCCCGCATGGGTGAGGCGCGCGCGCTGAATGCCTTTATCACCGAAACCCCTGATCTGGCCCGCGCGGCGGCTAAGCTTGCCGATGGACGGCTTGCCGATGGCACGGCCCGGCCCCTGGAAGGGGTGCCGCTCGGAATCAAGGATTTGTTCTGCACCGATGGCGTCATGACGACGGCGGCGTCGAAAATTCTCGACGGTTTTACGCCGCAATATGAATCGACGGTTTCTCAGAAGCTCTGGGATGCCGGTGCGGTGATGCTGGGTAAAACCAATCTCGATGAATTTGCTATGGGGTCTTCCAACACCACCAGTTATTTTGGCCCGGTGGAAAACCCGTGGCGGCGCGCCGGGGATAACCGGCCGATGGTGCCCGGCGGCTCAAGCGGTGGGTCGGCGGCAGCGGTGGCGGCGGGTCTGTGCCCAGGCGCCACGGCAACAGATACCGGCGGATCTATCCGCCAGCCGGCGGCTTTCTGTGGCGTGGTCGGCCTCAAACCAACTTATGGGCGTTGTTCGCGCTGGGGCGTTGTCGCTTTTGCCTCGTCGCTCGATCAGGCCGGGCCATTGGCGCGCACTGTGCGTGACACGGCGATCATGCTTACCCACATGGCGGGGTTTGATCCCAAGGATTCGACATCGGTTGAGCAACCAGTCCCCGATTTTGAAGCGGCCTGTCAAAAACCGATCAAGGGCCTGCGGGTGGGTATCCCGGCCGAATACCGCATGGACGGTATGGATCCGCGCACCGAGGCCCAATGGCGTCAGGGTATTGATTGGTTGAAGGATGCCGGTTGCGAGCCGGTTGATATTTCTTTGCCCCACACTAAATATGCCTTGCCGGTTTATTACATCCTGGCCCCGGCCGAAGCGTCTTCCAACCTCGCGCGCTATGACGGCGTGCGTTTCGGATTGCGTGAACCGGGTAAGGATTTGACGGAACTGTATGAAAACACCCGCGCCGAAGGGTTCGGTACTGAAGTGCGCCGGCGTGTGCTGATCGGCACCTATGTCCTGTCAGCGGGTTATTACGATGCGTATTACTTGAAGGCGCAGAAGGTGCGGACCCTGATTGCGCGCGATTTTTCGGATGCCTTTGAAAATGTTGATGTGATTTTAACCCCGACGACACCGGGGGCGGCTTTTGCCATTGGTGAGAAGCAGGACGATCCGATTGCCATGTATCTAAACGACGTCTTCACCGTGCCGTCCTCGCTCGCCGGTCTGCCGGCGATTTCGGTGCCGTCCGGATTTGATAGCGACGGCTTGCCCTTGGGCCTGCAATTGATCGGCCGGAGCTTTGATGAGGAAACAGTGATTGCCGCGGCCCAAGCCATTGAAACCCGCGCCGGTTTTATCTGTAGCCCGGCCCTTGCCGAGTTTGGGAGCGGCGCATGAGCTACGCGATCAAGGGTAACACCGGTACGTGGGAAGTGGTCGTCGGGTTGGAGGTTCATGCCCAGGTTTCTTCCAAGGCGAAGCTGTTTTCGGGTGCATCGACCGCTTTTGGCGCCGCGCCGAATTCCCAGGTCTCGCTGGTCGATGCGGCCATGCCCGGCATGCTGCCGGTGATCAACGGTTATTGCGTCGAACAGGCGGTGCGCACCGGGTTGGGGCTCAAGGCGCAGATCAATCTGCGTTCGGTTTTCGATCGCAAAAACTATTTCTATCCCGATCTCCCCCAGGGCTACCAAATCTCGCAATTCACCCAGCCCGTGGTTGGTAAGGGTGAAGTGGTGGTGGATGTGGACGGCGAAGAACGGCATATCGGTATCACGCGCTTGCATTTGGAACAGGACGCCGGCAAGTCGGTCCATGACATGGATCCCCATGCGACCTATGTCGATCTCAACCGGTCGGGTATCGCCTTGATGGAGATCGTGTCGGAACCCGACATTCGTTCACCTGAAGAGGCCGGCGCCTATCTCACTAAATTGCGCGCTATCTTGCGCTGTCTCGGCACCTGTGACGGCAATATGGAGGAAGGCTCCATGCGTGCCGACGTCAATGTTTCGGTGCGCAAGCCCGGCGACCCCTTTGGTACCCGCTGCGAGATCAAGAACGTCAATTCGATTCGTTTTGTTCAGCAGGCGATAGAGGTCGAAGCTGCGCGACAGGTCGATCTGATCGAAGGTGGCGAATGCGTGATTCAGCAAACCCGGTTATTCGATCCACATAAGGGCGAAACCCGATCCATGCGCTCCAAGGAAGAAGCGCATGATTACCGTTATTTTCCCGACCCCGATCTGTTGCCGCTGGAACTTGATGCCGCTTGGGTCGAAGAGATAAAGGCCGCGCTGCCCGAATTGCCCGACGACAAGCGCGCCCGGTTCGTGGGTGATTACGGGCTTAGCGCCGATATCGCGGCGCAACTGGTGTTGGAAAGCGACATCGCCGCATATTTTGAAGCCGCGGCTGATGGCCGTGACGCGAAAATCGTTGCCAATTGGGTCACCGGTGAGCTGTTCCGCTTTCTCAACGATAAGGGGCTCGATATCACAGAGAGCCCCGTGTCGGCGGATGCTTTGGGCGGGCTGGTGGATTTGATTGCCGATGGCACGGTATCCAACCGCCTGGCCAAGGACGTGTTCGAGGAAATGGCCGCGACCGGCAAAGACGCGGCCTTGGTGGTTGACGAAAAAGGCCTCCGGCAAATTTCGGATACCGGCGCGATTGAAGCGGAAGTCGATAAAGTGATCGCATCGGCGCCCGAACAGGCGGCACAGTTTAAGGCGGGCAATGAAAAGTTGATGGGCTGGTTCGTTGGCCAGATCATGAAGGCGACCCAAGGCAAAGCCAACCCTGCCGCGGTCAACGAAATCTTGTGTAAGAAGCTTTTGGGTTAATTCACACCAACAGGAGACGCCCGATGCGCCCTGCCGTGACGGTTTCTTTCCTCGCTGCCTTTTTGACCTGCATCTTTTTGATCCCCACTTCGGCGCACGCCGATTCCATTGACGGCACCTGGTGCTTTAAAGATGGGCGCAACCTGAAGATTGACGGTGAAAAAATAACCACAACCCGTGGCGCCCTCAACAAGGGCAATTACGGGCGGCATGATTTTTCTTATGTCGCACCGGCTGGCGAACCGGGTGCCGGCAGCCGCGTTGAAATCGTGCTGTTGGATGATGACCACG
>JBLHLO010000275.1:0-3550 GCA_047621105.1 Alphaproteobacteria bacterium | reverse complement strand
TGATCTCCACGGATTTGAACTGTGGGCCTTCAATCTCAATCCCGGTGATCTCGGCATCGTAGAGAATATGAACGCCCAGGGTTTCCGCCGTGCGGGTTAGGGCATTGACCAGCGCCTTGCCGCCGCCAAGGAAGAACGCATTGGTGCGCCCCAGGCTCAGCGTGCCGCCGAGCGCCTGTTGAAAGCGCACGCCACAGGCGGTCAGCCAGGCGGCGGCCTGGCCCGATCCGCGCACGGTCAGGCGGGCCAGTTTTTCGTCGGTGATGCCGCCGGTGACCCGCATCAGATCATCCCAGTATTCCGCTTCGGGATAGGCTTCGATCAGCACATCGGTGGGCGCATCGTGCATGCAGCGCAGATTGCGGGTGTGGCGTGAATTGCCGCCGCGCATGTGCCGGGGGGCGCCTTCCAGGACAAGCACCCGGGCCCCGGCCTGGCGCGCGACGATGGCCGCCGACAGCGCGGCATTGCCCGCCCCGGCGATGATGACATCCCAATTTTCCGTCCAATTCTCCGTGAAAGGGTCTGGCGTGCTCAAGAGGGGGCCTTAATGCCGTTGACGGGGCCTAATACAGAATTTGGCACTCAAGGGTATAGGATGACGTGACGAGGCAGGGGAATCAATGCCGTGCATCGGTGCTGCCGGATGGTTTTATGAAGGTGATTGTCGCCGTGCCGTGCCATACCTATTATGTATAAAAGGGTCCTTTTGCATATCCAGAGTTCTTTTACGGGATGCTCAGTTGAGCCCACATGGGACAAGGCCCCATAACAAGGAGATAAGGCCATGATTTCATTCTCTATAGTCTCGAAATCCCGATGGCACGCGTTGACCAGGGCTGCTGCCGTGTTCACCGTGTTTGCCGGCCTTGCCGTTATGACGCCCTTTCCTGCCAGCGCTCAGCAGGTGCCCTCGGATCACAGCGGGGATAAAATCCGCATTCCCCTGCAGGGACTACCGGATTTGGTGTTCCCGAATATGTCACCGGCCCGTGGCCGAGTCTATTTTGCGACCCGTGCCTGCGTTGTCTGTCATTCGGTCAATAACGTTGGTGGCAACCTCGCCGCTTCTTTTGATTATGACACCAACGACAAGACCATTGACGTTATGTCCTTCGTCACCCGCATGTGGCGGGGGGCGCAGCCCATGATCGCGTTACAAAACACCCTGTTCGGTGAGCCCCTGGACCTGGCGCCCGATGAATTAGCGGATATCATTGCTTTCCTCCACAGTGCCGAGGAAAAGAATAAATTTTCCGAGAAGGATCTCCCCAAATTCATTCGTGATTTTATGGCCGCGCGTTTGGGGGCGGGCAGCAAGTAATCGTTAGTCAGGGACGGCCACGGCGAAAGTTTCGCGGGCAAAATTGATGCGGTCTTCGATGGTTTTGAGGCCGTCGCGCGCCGTCTTGACCTTTTCGAGCCGGTGCCCCAGCCCTTCACGGTTGGCGATTTGAATGTTGAGTCCGGGCCGCGCATTCAGCTCCAAAATCAGCGGGCCAAGGTCGCGGTCGAGGACAATATCAATCCCCTGATAGCCGAGCCCGGTCAGCTCATAAGAGCGGGCAGCATGGGACAGCAGGGTTTCCCAATGGGGAATCTGTACACCGGTCACCGGGTTAAGGGTATCGGGATGGGTGTCCACCACGCTATTGCCCGATACCGCCGCCAATGTTTTGCCGGTCGCCAGATCAACACCCGTGCCGATGGCCCCTTGGTGCAGATTGGCCTTGCCCCCTGATTGGCGTGTCGGCAGCCGGACCATGGCCATCACCGGCACGCCCAGAAAGCTGATGATGCGAATATCGGGCACGCCCTGATGGGCGATCAGCGCGAACACCGGATCGAAATTGACCCGGTATTCGATCAACGCCTTGTCCGGTTGGCCGCCGAGCGAAAAGATGCCCGACAGGATATTGCCGGTGTGATAGGTGAGCTCAAGTTCGGTCATGAAGCTGCCGCCCGGCTTGCGGTAAAGCCCCCGCGGCCCGCGCTCCAGCACCAAGATTCCGGCGCCACCGGAGCCCTGGGCCGGCTTGACGACGAAGGCGTCGTGACCTTTGATCATATCCAACATATCGCGCACATGGCGCTGGACTTCGATAACCCCATAAAGCTCCGGTACGGCCAGCCCGGCATCTATCGCCAGGCGCTTGGTCTGTAGCTTGTCATCGACCAGCGGATAAAGTTTGCGTTGATTGTAGATCAGCGTGTATTGGGCATTGCGTTCGTTGATGCCGAGCACACCCGCCGCGTGCAACTTTCTGGCGAGACCGATCATGGCTCGGTCTTGCCCGCCAGCACCTTGAACCGCATCAGTTCCACCAGCCGGTAGCCCGAATAACGGCCCAGCAGCAGCATCAGTGCCAGGGTCAGCAACAACAGTTCCGGGAACACGAAGGTCAGATGCTCAATCACTTTATTGCTCATGACCAGATAACAGAGGATCGCAACGAATAGGCTGCCCGCTGCCTGGATCAGTGATTCCTTGGGGCCGCGTTCGTCCCAAACCACGGTCATGCGTTCAATCGTCATGGTCAGAATGACAATCGGGAACAAGGCGATGGACAGGCCTTGCACGATGCCCAGCTTGAACGACAGGAGACTGAGCAGCGCCATCACGCCGATCACCACGATCACCACCACCGCCAGTCGCGGCACCAGTAGCAGTTTCAGGTGCTCGAGGTAAAAGCGGACCGACATGCCACAAAATACGATGAGCGCGAACAGGCCGATGCCCCAAATAAGATGGGTTTGGCGAAAGGCCATGGCGATCAGCACCGGCATGAAGGTGCCGAAGGTCCGGATGCCGATAATATTCCTCAGCAGGACCAGCAAGACGATGCCGATCGGTATCACCAGCAGGATGCGGTAGACCTGCTGGGCCTGAAACGGCAAGCCGAACAGGGAAAATTCCACGAGTGCCGTACCGACGGCGCGCCCCCGTTCAAGTGCCGAACGCAGCGCGAATTGATGGGCCTTGGATGCGGAAAACGTGACATAGCGGCTGTTGGCGCCGGTCAGTTCCAGTGGCGCCCGTTCCCCCCGCCACCACGCCATATGCTTGGCGGGCACGCCGGGGCTGCCGTCTTTGACGTGGAACGGCAGCCAGCGGTCTTTGATGTAAACTTCAATCCAATGGGTCACGGGAATCTGGCGCCGGTCTTCGGTGAGTTCAAAGCCATTCACCCGGCGCGCCGGAATACCGCCAAAGCGCAATACTTTGACAGCTGTATCGGCAATGCGTTGGGGGTTGCGGGGGCCGCCCAGCAATAACGTGGCTTCGTCGCGGGCCCGTGGTTGTTTTAGCCGTTGTACCAATAGACCTATCAGGGTGGGGATATCTGCTGCGCGCGGGCGCACCCCATCCAATAAGGCTTTGATGGCCGCCTGTTCGATATCGCTCATGGGTTTGCGGTTGATCGACGGTGGTGGGCTGGGTTGGGGGAGGTCTTCTTGTTCCACGACTTCCACGGTGGCGCGGTAGAAGAGCGCTTGTCGCCCGGTGGCGCGGGCGATGGAAAACACGACGACCCTATTATCACCAATG
>JBLHLO010000274.1:0-3569 GCA_047621105.1 Alphaproteobacteria bacterium | reverse complement strand
ATCGCCAAAACGATCAAAAGCCTTTTCGAAAATGCTTTCGGATACCTGGGCCCCAGGGTTTTCCATCACCCGGGCAACGACATTTTCATTGCCGTGTTCGATCAGGGAATCGGTTACCGCTTCCGACACCATCCGCCTACCGGCAATGGCACTTTGCTTGGCTTCACCCGATGTTTTGATGATGTCCATCAAGTCCTCATCGGTCAGGACTTCAGAAAAGCGCAGCATAAGTGCAGCAACAGCATCCACATCGCTGGCCAATGTCACCGCAAGTTGGTGCGGGATATGTGGACAATCCTTGAGATGTTCGGAAAGGGCCTGGCGCACCCGATCAGTCGCGTCTTGTACCATGATCTTGAAGATTTCCAGGGCGAGATGGCGTTCATGATCGCTGAAAGCGTTACCGCTGAAATTCTCTGCGACCTTACGAACCGTCTCCACCCTGTTATCGACCGAGGGATCGGACAAAAGACGTTTGACGTCTTGCTTACTAAGCCTATCGCTCAAGGATACCCCCGCGACAAAAGTCTTCAATGAAAAGAACTAGGCATTAATCAAAAAAATTATAATGGTTCCAGTGTTAAATCGGGGTTAAGGAAATATCTCTACTGCTAGGTGTTTCAAAGGCTGATCCATTGCCATTCCGCGTTGGAAGTGATACCAGATCGAAAAATGGCAAAATGGCCGTTTACGTAGCATTAGCTATGCCGTTGCAGAATGTGAGGAGCAAACAATATGCATAACAAGTTATTCGTTTCGGGCCTGATGATCCTGGCCATCACAATGATCGCCGGCCCGGCCAGCATTACTCAGGCCGCTGGCGACGCCAAGGCAGGTAAAAATGTATTTCGCAAATGCGCCATCTGTCATGACGTCAAGCCCGGCAAGAACAAGATCGGCCCCAGCCTGCACGGCGTGGTGGGGCACAAGTCCGCCCAGGCGTCGGGCTACCGCTTCTCACCGGCGATGAAGAAGGCAGGCCTGACCTGGGACGCGGCAACGCTGGATAAGTATCTTGAGAATCCGCGCAAGATGGTCCAGGGCACGCGCATGGCCTTCGCTGGCCTTCGTTCCAAGAAGGATCGTGACAACGTCATCGCCTATCTTAAAACGCTGAAATAACCGCCGATCTATAATGACACCAGGGCCGGTCCATCGACCGGCCCAATTTTTTAGACCTATTCTCAGCCGGACGTGCGCAGCGCGGATTCGATAGCGCGGGCCTGGTCGTCGATGGAGATCAGGCAATACGACGTCACCTCCAGATTACGATCCTCATAGACATTTCCATCCTTGGCCTTGCCAGATTGCGCCCAAGCCGCGATCGTCTCGTCACGGGCAGTCAGAAGCGTCAAGATTTGCGGACGAAACAGGGCGACCATAGCCGTGACCCAACGGTTCACCGGCCAAGAAGGCTGGGTATGGGAAATATCGAATAGATCGA
Organism: Alphaproteobacteria bacterium; assembly: GCA_047621105.1. Taxonomy (GTDB): domain Bacteria; phylum Pseudomonadota; class Alphaproteobacteria; order SMXQ01; family SMXQ01; genus WHSO01. Next base: position 2,125 of record JBLHLO010000274.1, on the reverse strand, counting down.
TCATGCGCGCCACATCAGGGGCAGCATACCAGTATTCACCCGTCACCCAACGATTGGTGGTGAACAAGCAGATCGGCACGCCAAAAGAATCCATGGAAATGCCGATGATATGTGAAAGCGCATCATCCGCATCCTTGGGCGGCTTAAAATCAGCCAGCGGTGCCGGCGTCATGCCGGCGGGCATCCCTGCCGGACGCAAGAAGGTATGGAAGTGACCATGCTCGCCAACCCGCAAGTCGGCGGGATGAGCATGATAGAAAAATTGACTATTTGTCTCGCCATCAAAAACATCGCCATCGGGATAATGATCCCATTCGTAAAAAGTCTCGGCATTTTTGATCAGCTCACCAACCACATTGTCGCTGGTCTTGGTCAGCCGGCCATGCACATCAATCACCTCAAGTGCCGCCGTTTCCATCCGGATGAGTGCATCGTGGTCGAGCGCGGAAAAATCCGTCGATACCCGTGTTTCTTCAATGTTGTCCGCAGGGCGGATCTTGGCATTGTCGTTCATTCTGTATTCCTTGGCTAAGCCATGCCCTTGCCGACACTATCGTCGTGATTGAATAGCTATGTAATGATCCCAAATGCGCTTGTCATCGCATGCAGATAAAAAATCATGTCATCCATCGGTATCCTCGCGCACCAGACGAAAACCCACCAGGATATGTTTAAGGCCTTGCGGTCGGCCATGCCGCGCTGCTGGGCGGCAAATACCACAACCCTTGTCGTCCCAAGAGCCCCCCTTGACGATAAAACCTTCCCGCCCAGCGGGTGTGCGTGTCCACTCGAACACCTGACCGGCCGCATCCAGCAACCCGAAAGGCGAGGCCCCGGTCGGGAAATGCCCCACCGGCAGGGTATCAAAAGGGCCGGCATCATGAGAATTGAGCCGCCCCGGGTCGAACATATCCCCCCAAGGGAACCGCGCGCCCATTGGGCCACGGGCGGCTTTTTCCCATTGATCTTCGCTTGGCAGGTGCCAGCGCTGCCCCGTGATGTGCGTGAGCCAAGCAGCATAAGCACGCGCATCATCATAACTGACCAACACGACGGGATGGTCCACGCGGCCCTCGGGCGGATGACCACCTATCCAAACATGACGTCGCGTGCGCGCATAAGGATGGATCAAGCCATAACCCGCCCAGGTCTGTGCATCGATGTCAGGCGCTGGATGGCCAGTCGCTGCAACGAAGGCGGCATATTGACGGTTGGTGATGGTCGTGCGGGTGATTGCATAGGCGCCGGCATGCCGACGTGTGCGCACGGGTTCGTCTTCATACCAACGATCGCGGCGGGTCACGGTATGACCGTAGGCCGCTTCATCGAGCCGGTAGGCGGCCTCCCGTTCCGCGCGGTCGGAACCGGCAATGAATGGCCCTGCCGGAATCTGGATAACCGGAGGGACATCAATCGCAGCCCCCGCCCTGCCCTCGACAGCCCATCCCGACCCGACCGGCACGACAAATGTCATCACCAGGACCAACGCAAATGCCATCCCAATGGCAGCGGTAATTTTCAAGACGTGCAAGGTTCTGAGCAAATTCATCGGCTTAATAAGGCATTCCGGGGCTATGAGGCAAAATGACGGGGCAATCCCCATGGTCGCTTTCGCGAGACGAAGCCGCCAATCACAACAATGTGAGCGTGTGTGTATTTCATCCCCTTGGTAGCAAAGTTAGTTTTCACACAGTTCAACGGCATTAAATGCCGGTGCCAAACTGCACACTGCATAATCAGAGAGGCAAACTCATGAAATCCTATCGCACCCAGCTTCTATCGGGGACCGTGATCCCACTTGCGATGATCGCAGGTGTCGGCCTCGGCGTTGTCATCATCCAAACCGCCGCACCAGCCAGGGCGGCGCCGGTCTCGACGATGAGCCAGGTCGCCAACCCGACAGCACTTCCCGCTCCCGTTGTTCGCGTGGCCTGCAATCCCTGTGCTGCCAAAAAAGCAGCATGTAACCCCTGCGCGGTAAAGAAGGAAGCGTGCAATCCCTGCGCGGTGAAGAAAGCCGCGTGTAACCCTTGCGCGGCCAAAAACCCCTGCGGGGCGGCTAATCGTTGTGGGCCCTGTGGCGCCTCAGCTGGGGCAGTGACCGGCTGCGTCATTCCCCGTCTCG
>JBLHLO010000273.1:0-3591 GCA_047621105.1 Alphaproteobacteria bacterium | reverse complement strand
GATAGCCAGCCCCAATACCGTGGAAACCCCGAACATCGGCGGGTCTTCTTGGATGAATTGATAAATCTTTGTCGAAAACACATAGAAATTTGTCGGCGGGCCCAAAATCAACTCGATCTCAAAACTTTCCAACGAATGAATAAGCGAAATACAGAGCGTAATCAGGAAAGCGGGCATCAACACCGGGATGACGATGCGCACCAAGGTGGTCAGCGGACTGGCGCCGACCATGCGCGAGGCTTCTTCCATAGCACTATCGAGATTGCGAAAGGCGGGTGATAGAAAAATATATTTAGCCGCCACTGACCGGGCGGCAATATGCGCAAATACCATACCGGAGAACGTGTAAATATCGAATGGGCCCTCTTTCATATTAAACAGATAGACGCAGGCCTGATTGACCAATCCGAATTTCGGATCGAACAGTAAAATCCATCCCATCAACACAGGCAAGGCCGGCAGAAAGAAGGCGATCCAACAAAAAGCATCGATCAGTTTCTTACCCGGTAGGTCAGTGCGCGCCACTGCCCAAGCAATGAGGATGGCGGCAGGAAACGCAAAAATCTCGGTGATCAGCACCCGGCGGAAAGTATTGGTGATGGACGAAACCATACCCGGCGCGTCCCAAGCCGTGCGCCATATGTCGAGCCCATAATTTTTAGTGCCGTCCGCGCCTTCCACCAGGAAGCTCGCCTCGACCAGCAGCAGCATCGGATAGGCCACAATCATGATCATCATGAGCAGCACGATCGAACAGGCGACCGAGCCCGGCCGAACACGGCGCCAAAGGGTGCTTATCCCCCCCTTCACGGGTGATACGCCTACTTCGGCCATAGGTTGAGCGCATCCTTCGGAATCTGCAAAGGCATGACGTCCCCTTCGCGCAAACGCTGACTGCGTGGGCTGTAGGCCAGTAACGGCACCCCACCCACCCGCATATGACATTCAAAACGATCACCGGTGAACAACAGGGTTTCCACCTTGCCTTCAAGTACGTTGCCCTGGTCCGGCACCACCGCCGCGCCAACGGTAACCGCTTCGGGTCGGATAGCAGCCAGTAAATGAACGCCATTAGCGGGCTGGCAATTGTGGAAGGCCGTTGAAAAAAGCGGCACATCTATGCCTTCCAGAAGAACCTCGGCGGAACCATCGCCCCGCATGGAGATCACCGATGCATCGAAATGAGTGTTGAGGCCGATGAAATCGCGCACAAATGGCGTGCTGGGTTTTTCATACAATGCGACCGGGTCACCCACCTGTTCGATCTTGCCGGCATTCATCACCGCCACCCTATCGGCAAGCGACAGGGCTTCGGTCTGGTCATGGGTCACGAGGATCACGGTCACCTCGACTTGACGTTGGAGCAGCTTCAATTCAACCCGCATCTGTTCGCGCAGCTTAACGTCGAGATTGCTGAATGGTTCATCCAGCAACAGCATGTCTGGCTTGTAGACAAGGGCACGGGCCAAGGCCACGCGCTGCTGCTGGCCACCGGATAATGTCGTCGATGGGCGATCCGCCATCCCGTCCAGACCGACCTGACGCAGAATATCTGTGACCGCCATCTCCACTTCTGCTTTGGGCACCTTGCGCAAGCGCAGGGGATAGGCAACGGTCTCAGCCACCGACAAATGCGGCCAAATGGCATATGACTGAAACACCATGCCCATATTTCGCTTTTGCGGCGGCACGAATATGTCGTCGTCTGCCGAAAAGAGCACATTGCCCTTCAGCGCAATGGTCCCGGAATCGGGCTGATCAAGGCCGGCAATCTGGCGCAGGGTTGTAGATTTACCACAACCCGACGGCCCCAGGAGTGCAAACACCTCCCCAGGTTCGATATCGAGGCTAAGGTCGTCAACCGCCCGGAAACTGCCGAATAATTTGGAAATATGCTCGAGCCGCAAAAGCGGCCCACCCCTACCGGTGGGTTCTATAATCGCCTCCCTGGATAGCCTGTTTTGGCCCTTATGCCGGGCTGGGCCATTCTTGACCGGCTATCTTATCTTCCGTAGTCTACTATGCGGAAGCATTTTCCTTAATCAAAACCAAGAATCGCCCGGTTACCTGCCACGGGATCATAAGGGCACTAGTGTGGGAGCGATCCATGACGACGCATGATGAAAACGACCTAATGACCCAAACCGGCCCCGGCACCCCCGGGGGCAATTTGATGCGCCGCTATTGGCTGCCGGTAAGGCTTTCCAGAGAGCTGCCGAAAGGCGCCGCCCCGATGCCCATCACCATGCTAAGCGAAAACCTGGTTTTGTTCCGCGACGAACAGGGCAAACCCGGCCTGCTCCATCGCCAATGCCCCCACCGGCGTGCTGATCTGAGCTTTGGCCGGATCGAGGACGGGGGGCTGCGCTGCCTCTATCACGGCTGGCTATGGGACGTCGCGGGCAATTGCCTTGAACAACCCGGCGAACCCGCCGAAAGCACCTATAAGGATGAGGTCAAGGCCTGCGCTTATCCGGTAATTGAAAAGGCCGGTATGCTGTTTGCCTATCTCGGTGGCGGCGCGGCACCGGAATTTCCCGATTGGGAATTCCTGACCGCACACGAAGATCACCGCTTTCACAAACGCCTGGCGCTTAACTGTAATTACCTGCAAGCCCTGGAAGGCAATATTGATCCAGTACACCTGAGTTACCTACACCGTCCCCTAATGCAGGTTGATACACGCCCGGTGCCTGGCGGCGAAAAATCCGCCGACGTCTTCTATGCCGAAGAACGCAGGCCCCAGCTCGACCTGGAAGACACCGATTACGGTATCCGCATCTTTTCCGTGCGCGGCGCCGGACCCGATAAACAATACCTGCGCATTACCAATTTCATCATGCCCTGCACGGCGTCCATCGTCGGCAACGAAGGCCGAGTCAATGAAGGCTATTCGGTCCATTGGCATGTGCCGATCGATGATCACAGCAACATGCGCTTCGATTTTGTCTTCAACCGCGTGCGGCCCCTTGATCAGGAAAAATACAAAAAACGCCATCACGAAGGCATCAATGGCCCCGATGGTGTCACCAAGCGTTCGCTGGAAAATCGCTATTTCCAGAACCGTGATGCCATGCAAACCGAGAACTTCACCGGCATGGGACCCTCGTTCGATATTCACGATGCCTTCGCCACCGAAAGTATGGGGACGATCACCGACCGCACACAAGAAAATCTGGCCACCAGCGACCGCATCATCGTCCGCGCCCGGCACCAGATCCTCGAAGGGATTGCCGATGTCAAAGCAGGCAATGAGCCGCGCGGAGTCATCCGCGACCCCGCCCAGCGCGACCGCTCACACATGATCGTCATGTCCGAGGTGCTGCCCCGCAGCATTGACCCCAAGCAAGCCTGGAAAACCAAGGTGCGCGGCCCACAAGCCGCCGAATGACCACACGTAAATAACGTCCGAAAACAGACAGCCTACAAAATAAACTGGGAGAGAAAATGATGACGGATCAACCCATGACATGCATGACGTGGCGCTCACGCGCTCTTGCGACAGCCGCGGCTATGGGCGCCCTGGCCCTGCTGACAACGGCGCCGGCCAGTGCGGCTGAAGACTGGAAGACCAAATGGGACAAGGTGGTT
>JBLHLO010000272.1:0-3634 GCA_047621105.1 Alphaproteobacteria bacterium | reverse complement strand
CCTTACTGCTATCGCCGCCCCGTTGGGGATGATCAATATCGATACCGACAAGATCATCCCGGCCAAGTGGCTTAAGACCATCAAGCGCACCGGCTTGGGCCCGGCGCTGTTTGAATCGATCCGTTATAAAGCGGACGGTTCGGAAGATCCCGGTTTCATCCTCAACAAGGAACCTTACCGCAAGGCTGAGATCCTGATCACCGGGGAAAATTTCGGTTGCGGGTCTTCGCGTGAACACGCGCCCTGGGCGCTATTGGATTTTGGCTTTCGCTGCATCATTGCGCCGGACTTCGCCGACATCTTTTATTCCAATGCCTTTAAGAACGGCATCTTGCTGATCAAGCTGCCCCAGGATCAGGTCGACAAACTGATGGCGGATGCCGAAAAGGGTGAGAACGCCCGCATGACGGTTGATTTGGAACGCCAAGTGATCGTCCGTCCCGATGGTGAGGAAATGGCTTTCGATGTAGAGCCCTTCCGCAAACACTGCCTGATGAACGGCCTTGATGAGATTGGCCTGACCCTGGCCAAGGTCGACGCTATTTCCGGCTTTGAAAAAACCAATGAAACCGAGACCCCCTGGCTCTACCGCTAGGCTGTCATCCCCGTAATTTCCCAATAAGAAGAAGGCACATGGCTGCGAACAGGAACCTCCTTATTCTGCCGGGCGACGGCATCGGCCCCGAAGTGATGGGCGAAGTGAAGCGTGTGGTGAATTGGATGGATAGCCACCGCGCCATCAGTTTCGATGTCGACGAAGATTTGGTCGGTGGTTGCGCCTATGACGCCCATGGCGCGCCCTTGTCGGATGCCACGATGCAAAAGGCGATGGAGGCCGACGCAGTGCTGCTCGGTGCTGTCGGCGGTCCGAAATGGGAGAAACTACCGTTTGAAGTGCAGCCTGAACGCGGGCTCCTGCGTCTGCGCAAAGATATGGAACTTTTTGCCAATCTGCGTCCGGCGATTGTTTTTGATGCTTTGGCCGAAGCCTCGACCCTGCGCACCGATCTCGTGGCCGGGCTCGATATCCTGATTATCCGTGAACTCACCGGCGGTGTGTATTTCGGCGAACCGCGCGGCATTGAAACACTGCCCAACGGCGAACGCCGGGGCGTCAACACCCAGGTCTATACCACCAGCGAAATCGTGCGCATTGGTCGCGTCGCCTTTGAATTGGCGCGCAAGCGTGATGGTCGGTTGTGTTCAGTGGAAAAGGCCAATGTCATGGAATCGGGTGTGTTGTGGCGCGAAGAAATGACCAAGCTGGGTGAAACCGAATACCAGGACGTAGCGCTCTCCCATATGTATGCCGATAACTGCGCCATGCAGTTGGTGCGCGCGCCCAAGCAGTTCGACGTTATCGTCACCGATAATCTGTTCGGCGACATGTTGTCCGATTGTGCGGCGATGCTGACGGGTTCATTGGGCATGTTGCCCTCGGCCTCGCTCGGTGCGGCGGACGCCACCGGGCGCCGTAAAGCATTGTATGAACCGGTGCATGGCTCGGCTCCTGACATTGCCGGGGAGAACAAAGCCAACCCGTTGGCGACGATCCTCAGCTACGCCATGATGCTACGCCATTCCTTTGACCTGGCCGAGGATGCCGATCTGGTGGAAACGGCGGTCAAGAATCTGCTTGATAAGGGGTATCGCACCGCCGACATCATGCAGGACGGTAAACAACTGATCTCGACCACCGATATGGGCCAGGCGGTGGTGGACGAAATGGCGGTACTCGCCGGTTAGGGGGCATCGATCGTCCCCCCGGAAGGCCGCCTTTGGGCGGCTTTTCTCGGATCAAAATAGTAAGTATTACTTTATATTTTGACCGCTTTATGGTGTAATTAATACTTTCATAAAGTGTTAATTACATAATAGAATATTCAGGAGAAGACCTTGTCCCGAATCCCTACCCTCAGAACTTCACGCCTTCGCGACGACGATCCACCCCGCCGGCTCGGTCGCGCCGGGCTCGATTCTCTTGTCCGTGATGCCCTAAATCTCGATGGTAATCATCCGGCGGACAGCCGAGTCGCTGACATGATCCAGAGCGGTTTTGAGCTGGTCTTTGCCGTACACGATACAGCTGATGAAGCGGACACGGTAACCGATCCCAATGGCCCGTTCGGCCGCAGCTTCGCCAAGTTAGTCAAGAAATCCGATGGGTTTGACGACCTGCCGGCCAAGGCGCGCGAAGACCTCGGCCGCCGCGTCATCTTCGACGCCCTTAAAAGCGCCGGCCATGAACTGCCGGAAGGCTTTGAGAATGATCTACCTCAAAGACGACGGCGCGCTATTGAGACTGCACAAGCACAATCCGAAGACGATGATGGAAGAAACGACAAAAAACCGCATGTTCCCACCCCGCCGCGGCTACCACAAGAGTTGGGACTAGGGAGCACCAAAGACAATGAAAACCCTTGGCCAGAAACACCGGTTGCGCGTGAATTTAGGGATGCCATTCATCAAAGAGAATCCACTAAAGACAATTATCAAGCAATCAATACCGCAGGAGGCGCTTGGGGGCGATATCAATTGACCAAAATTGCACGCAAGCAGATTCGCATGGAAGATGAAAACGGAAAACTCACCGGCAAATACGGTATCGACAGCCGTGAAGATTTTCTAAATAACCCCGTCGCACAGGAAAAGGCTTTTGCCGACTACATGAAGGATAACAAAAGGCTTCTGAAGTCAAACGGTGCATTAAGCCGGACGGGGCAGAAGATAGAAGGCATAAAAAAAAATTACAGTGACAGAATCTGGCCTACTGGCCGCGGCACACAGAGAAGGCCCTGCCGCCGTGAAGCGATATTTTGCTCACCAAGAGGCCCACGGTTGGAGATCCACCTTTGTGGGCCTTGATCCGAAATCCCATCAGATCTTCTTAAGCATTGAGACACGTTTACGAAAGTTTGAACGTATCCCCCACGATAGACGCTAGAATATTATGATCATCCGCTTCCTGGACCGCTGGGGCATCCCTTGCTAGGGGGTGCGGCTGGAACATTGTTGAGTCGCGCAATTGCTGGCCAATAATGGCTACGGCGCACTTGGCATTCCAAAAATTCTTTGAGGAACGCCTCTTTGCCAGGTGCTTCCAGTGGCCACGCCCTCTCAATAAGCGCACGAACCACCACCATATTGCCGCTATAGACCAAGTCGACTATAGCCGTGAGGAATTTTATAGCTTCGTCACTACGAAAATAATAAGTGGTTCGTTGATCGGGTGGCGCGGCAGTAACCGCGGCTGTTTCCCATGCGGCCTTGCCACTATTTAGATTCGCAGCAAGTGCATCCAGTTCCGAAAGGGTCGGAGGAGAGGCCCTCATCAAATCCAAGGCGACTTCGTAGGCACCACCTTTGTAGCGCTTGATAACCCGTGGCGCGGGGCTGCTTGCAAATGCAGTGAGCCAATAAAGAAAATTAGTGTCCTGAATTATAATTTCAAGTGCACCACCTGATTCCAAATCCACAAATTTGAGGGGAAAATCACGCGAATAGATTCGGTGTGCTCTGAATTTACGGCCCAATTCAAAAATGTAATTATCATAACAACAATGAGTGCCGCCACTTTAGGCAAAGACCACGGCATCAGGTTGGCCATCGCCGGTAATGTCGGTGCCAAATTTCG
>JBLHLO010000271.1:0-3667 GCA_047621105.1 Alphaproteobacteria bacterium | reverse complement strand
AAAGAGACCGGCGCCGATTCCGTCATCATGGTTCCCGGCTTCCTCCGTCCCCAGAGCATGTTCCAAAAATCCTGGGTATCGATACTGGCCTCAGCTTACAACGACTACCTGATCGAACATGTTTTCCCGGCGAGTCCCAATATCCGTGCAGAGTTGATGATCAATCAGCGTCTCCCCGAAGATGCGGCCAAGGAAATCCGTCGCGTCGGACATCACCCCGGCTTCGTCAGCGTCTACACGGAATTCGGCGGCAACTACGAACAGATCGGCACCATCGAGCATGATCCGATTTTCGAAGCGGCGCTGGAACACGATCTGATCATCACTCTGCACGCAGGCACCTTCTGGCAGGCCCATACACCGCTGCACCAGGGCGCACGGACATGGACGGAACTCCTCGGTGTTTCAACCATGGCAATATGTCTGGCCTATGTTTCCAGCATGATCATCCAAGGCGTATTCGATAAATACCCCGGCCTACGCTGTACGGTGAAAGAAGGCGGTTTCTGGTGGATTCCGGAAATGACCCTGCGCCTGGACGACTACTACAACAATCATCCCCATGACATCAGCCTGTGCGAGCGCAAGATCGAGGCTGATGAAGCCTTCCTGCACCACATGCCGAGCGACTACATCTGGGAACACTTCCGCTTTTCCACCCAGCCGATGCTGCTGCCCAAGGACGCCAAACACGCCCAGTGGCTGTGGGAAATGTGCCGGGCAGACGACATGCTCTTTTATTCCAGTGACTGGCCACATGCGACCTTTGACCCAGCCAACTGGCTCTTCGACACTGGCTTTATTACTGATCAAGCGCGCCGCAAAATCTTCAGCGAGAACGCCCGCGCCTGGTATCCACGCCTCGCCCGCTGAGGCAGGCTTTACCCCGCGCGAGCCGGGCCTAACCCGCGCCGCGCTTATTTAACGCTTTGAAGGCGCCCGCGCAGTTCGATACGCGGGCGCGCTTCGCAGGGAGACGACATTGAATGGCAAATTAGACGCGCCCACGGCGCGCCTGCAGGACCTAAGAGCACATCTCGACCGCCTCGAAGCGGAAGGCCTGCTTATCCGCATCACCCGCCCGATTAACAAAGATACGGAACTCATGCCGCTAGTGCGTTGGCAGTTCCGCGGTCTAAACGAAGATCAGCGCAAAGGTTTTCTATTCGAAAACGTCACCGATTCGCGCGGCCGCCAATTTGAAAGCAGTGTTGCGGTTGGTATCTACGCCGGCTCACGGAAAATCTATTCCCTCGGCATGGACTGCCCGGTGGAAGATGTCCGAAAGCGCTGGGCCGAAGCCCAAGCACACCCGCTAGAGCCAATCGAGGTGACCAACGCGCCAGTGCACGAAGAAGTGCACATGGGCAAGGACCTGCTGACCCATGGGGGGATCGAGGAATTTCCCATTCCTATTTCCACACCGGGTTTCGATGTTGGGCCTTACACCACGGCATCGAACTGGATTACCCGCGATCCGGAAACCGGCTGGATCAACGTCGGCAACTATCGTGGCCAGGTCAAGGCAGCCGATCGTTTCGGCATGTTCATCAGCCCGCGCAACCACGGCTTTAAGCATTGGGATATGGCGCGTAAGCAGGGCAAGGACCTTGAAGCAGCGCTGGTGATCGGTGGCCCAGCCGCCGTGACCTACGCTTCTGGCTCGCGCATCCCTTATGGGGTGGAAGAATACGCCGTTGCCGGTGGATTGATCGGCGAACCCCTGGAAGTCGTAAAGTGTAAGACCATCGACCTGACCGTGCCGGCACACGCCGAACTGGTGATCGAGGGGCGTATCTCGCACAAATATCTGGAGCCGGAAGCGCCTTTCGGCGAATACACCGGCTACATGGGCGGTCGCCTCTACAACGCGGTGATGGAAGTCACCGCCATCACCCACCGCAAGAACCCGGTCTTCGCCGCCATCATCAGCCAGATGCCGCCAAGCGAATCGAGCATGCTCAAAAAAATCGCCCAGGATGCGAACTACCTGCATTTCCTGCAGAACAACTGCAACCTGCCCGACGTGCTCGATGTCACCTGCCATGAAATCGCGGTGGACAGCTGGGTGGTGGTGCGGATGCGTCGCTGCAATCCATCCGCCGCATGGCAGGCGCTTTACGCGGTTGCTGGACGCAATGCCATGGTCGGCAAGATGATCATCGCCGTAGATGAGGACATTGACCCTGAAGACATTGATGCTGTGGTTTGGGCGCTCAGCTATCGGATGCAGCCGCATGCCGACATGGTAACCCTGCCCAATCGTTCTGTTGGCCTCGATCCGTCTGGGCTTCCGCCCGTTGACGACATCAGCGACAGCACAGTGCAACGCAATTTTGGCTCAGCGGTTTTAATCAACGCCATGCGCAAATGGGACTATCCTCCGGTCTCTTTGCCGGCGAAGGAATACATGGAAAACGCCCGCAAAATCTGGGAAGAGCTGCAATTGCCCGCCCTTACACCTCGCGCGCCCTGGCATGGTTATGAACTGGGTGAGTGGTCGGACCGCGACCGTGAGGAAGCCGCATGGGCGGTTAAAGGCGAATACATCCGCACCGGCGACCGCGCCTTGAAGGAACGCAAAGCGCCAGAAGACGACTAAAAAATCAAAACGAGAAAAATTACCTATCGGGAGATTCAGTTATGAACAAAATCGCAACCACGCTATGCGGCATCATGTTGGCAGGGGCACTTGTTTCCGGCAGTCCCGCCATCGCCGATTCGGAAAGTGATTTTTTTAAATCAAAGACCGTAAAAGTCATCGTCGGCTTTGGGCCCGGCGGTGGTTTTGATCGCTATGCCCGGTTGCTTGCGCGCCATTACGGACGCCACCTGCCGGGCGGTCAAACCACGGTCATTGTCCAAAATATGCCCGGCGCCTCGGGCATTAAGTCCGGCAACTATATTTACAGCGTGGCACCTAGGGACGGCTCGGTTATCGCCATCTTCAATAAATCCATGCCGACTTATGAAATCCTGGGCCGCAAGGCGGTGCGTTTCAAATCGGCCGAATTGGGCTGGATCGGCGGCATCGACAACCCCAACACCGCCATCTCGGTGATGGCCTCTGCCGGCGTTAACAGCCTGGACGATGCCAAAAAGCGCGACGTGCTGATGGGCGCCGTCAGCGTCAGTGGCACCCAATCCATCTATCCCGCCATGCTCAATAACCTGCTGGACACAAAATTCCGGGTTATCCATGGCTACCGCGGCTCCAAGGGCATCACGCTCGCCATGGAACGTGGCGAAGTGGTCGGTGTGAGCCTCCCCTGGTCATCTTGGGTCAGCAGCAAGCCCACCTGGATTCGGGATGGCAAGTTGAAGGTTTTGGCCCAGTTGGGCCTGAAAAAGGACCCTTCAATCCCGGGGCCTTTCCTGCTCGACCTCGTGACCAATGATGAACACCGCCAGATCCTCAAGCTGATCTCTACCGATATCACCATCGGCCGAACCTATGTCGCCCCCCCCAAGCTCGCCGAGGTGAGGCTCAATAGCCTTCGCCGGGGCTTTGATAGCGCCACCCGGGACCCAAAGCTGATTGCCGATGGCAAAAAGCAGCGCCTTGATGTTATCCCGTCTTCGGGCCAGGAAGTCGCCCGCCTGATCGCCGATATGTTCAAAACGCCCGCCTCGATCATCGAAAAGACCAAGGTCGCCATCAGCACCA
>JBLHLO010000270.1:0-3698 GCA_047621105.1 Alphaproteobacteria bacterium | reverse complement strand
ACTTCGGGGGCCAGCTCGAGAGCCCCGCCTACCGCCCGGTCCAAGGCCGAAACCGCATCTTCCAGGGCCCGCCGGTGGCGGGCGCGGGTCAAGGGCGCCGCACGCCCCGTCTCAAACCTTTCCTTCAGCACTTGTTCGACCAGGGCCAATAAATGGTCAAGTCCGGCACCGGTTTTGGCTGAAATCAGGCAGGTAGATATTTTTTCTTGCGAATTCGAAACGATTAGACTTTCATCAACCGTCCCCACCTCCACAAGATCTGATTTATTGAGCACGCAGATCGCCCCCAACCCAAGCTGGGCACGGGTTGGGCCGTCCAGGTCCGGCCAGCGGGTGGCATCGAAAATGCAAAGACGCAGCTCGGCTTCCCTGGCGCGGCTCTCGGCCCGGCGAACGCCTTCGGCTTCGATGGCATCATCCGTTGTCCTAAGACCGGCGGTGTCGGCGAGGATGACCGGCAGGCCGCCAAGATCGATATGAACCTCGATCACATCCCGGGTTGTTCCTTCCGTTTCCGAAACAATTGCCGCTTCCCGCCGGGCAAGGGCGTTAAGGAGACTCGATTTACCCGCATTGGGGGCCCCAAGAATCGTCACCTGCAGACCCTGGCGAAGCCGTTCACCTTGGTGACGATCTTCAAGATATAGTGTAAGTTCAATTTTTATCCCCAAGATCTTGTGGTTTATGGGGATAAGTAGGTCATCAGGGATTTCCTCATCGGCAAAATCGATGGCCGCCTCAACATGGGCCAATAAGGCAATCAATTGCGCGCGCCAGTCCTCAAACCGGACGCTCAAGCCGCCGCCCAACTGATCAAGAGCCTGAAGACGCTGGGCCTCCGATTCGGCGGCGACAAGATCAGCCAGCGCTTCGGCCTGGGCAAGATCGAGCTTGCCGTTCTCATAGGCGCGCCGGGTAAATTCCCCGGCCTCAGCCGGCCGTAAGCCGGGCAGACCGCCGAGAGCTGCCGCAACGGCTTCGATCACGGCCCGACCCCCATGCACATGCAGTTCAGCCACATCCTCGCCGGTAAAACTTGCCGGCGCCGGGAACCACAGCACCAGGGCATCATCCAGAGGAACGTCATCATCGGGGAGACGCAGGCGGCGGCGCGCGGCGGCGCGCGGGGAGGGAAGCCGTCCTCCCGCCAGGGCTTGAAGCGCCGTCCCAGCCCCTGGCCCAGAAATACGGAATACGGCAATCCCCGCCGGCCCAGCACCCGTCGCCAGGGCAAAGATGGTCTGATCGCTCATGAAATGCGAACTCCCCACATCACAAAAACATCTTGGCCAAATAAGGCCAAATATGGGGTTGTTCCCCACAAGCAGCCACCGCACACTCGCCAGGCCCTTCGCTTACACCCATCATCGCCCGAGCACCACCCCAGCGCCCAACAGAACGGTCCTATATCATCCCATGCGAAACGAACTCGACAAAGAAACCAGCCCCTATCTTCTGCAGCACGCAGACAATCCCGTACATTGGCAGCCCTGGGGTGAGGCCACGCTTCAGCTCGCAAAGGAAGCCAACAAGCCAGTTCTCCTATCGGTAGGATACGCCGCCTGCCACTGGTGCCATGTCATGGCCCATGAAAGTTTTGAAGATCCCGCAACCGCAGCGGTGATGAACGAATATTTTATTTCCATCAAAGTGGACCGTGAAGAGCGTCCCGATATCGACACCATCTATCAATCGGCACTAGCCCTATTGGGCGAACAGGGGGGGTGGCCGTTGACCATGTTTTTGACCCCCGATGGCACACCGTTTTGGGGCGGCACCTATTTCCCGCCAGAAGCCCGTTATGGCCGTCCCGGATTCCCCACGCTCCTGACCCGTGTCGCCGAAGTCTTCAAGAGTGAGCCCGCCAAAGTTGCCGACAACGCCACCGCCATGCGCGAAGCCCTTTCCCGCATGGGCCAAGCATCGACGGGTGACCTGATCCCCCCCGATATCGCCGACCAGGTCGCCGAACGCTTGTTGAACGAATTTGATTCCACCAATGGCGGTATCGGCACTGCACCTAAATTTCCCCATGTGCCGATTTTCGAATTGGTCTGCCGGGCTGGGCTGCGCACGGGCAACGCGGCCATGCGGGACGCGGTTATCTTCGCACTGCAAAAAATAAGTCAGGGCGGCATCTATGATCACCTGCGCGGCGGCTATGCCCGTTATTCTACGGATGCACAATGGCTAGCGCCGCATTTTGAAAAAATGCTTTACGACAACGCGCAGTTGTTGACGATTCTGTTGACCGTCTTCAACGTCACGAATGATCCGCTCTTTGCAGAGCGTATTCGTGAAACCTGTGATTGGGTGTTGGCTGAAATGATTGCCGATGGCGGCGGCTTTGCGGCAACGTTGGACGCCGACAGCGAAGGCGAAGAAGGCCGCTTTTATGTCTGGAGCGAAGCCGAGATCGATCAGGTGCTTGGCACAGGTGAAGATGCGGCCAAATTCAAAAAGATTTATGACGTCAGCGCCACAGGTAATTGGGAAGGAAAATGCATCCTCAATCGGATTAACAATCCAGAGATGCAAGACAAAGAAACCGAAACCCGTCTCGTTGCCGCGCGTAAAAAGCTACTGATCGTGCGTGCCGGGCGCGTGCGCCCAGGCTGGGACGATAAAGTTCTAGCTGATTGGAATGGGCTAATGATTACAGCGCTGGCCCGCGCTGGCGCCGCATTCGAACGCACGGATTGGATTGATGCAGCTACGTGCGCTTTCGATTTTATCCGTAGCCGCATGCAACTTTCCGGCACCCATCGGCTTGTTCATTCTATGCGCGCCGGACAACAAGGGGGCCCGGCCACGCTCGATGATTACGCCGGCATGATCAACGCAGCACTCACCCTCTATGAAGTTGCGGGCGATGACGGATTTCTTGAAACCGCACTCGATTGGGCTCATGCGCTTTGTGAGCATTACGCCGACGACGTGAACGGCGGCTTTTATCTCACCGCCGCCGACGCGAGTGACTTAATCGTCCGGACCCGTGGCGCACATGATGGTGCCACCCCGTCCGGCAACGGATTGATGGCTGCGGCCTTCGCCCGTCTTTTCGCGCTGACCGGTGATGACATCTACCGGACTCAAGCCGAGGGCGTGATCCGTGCCTTCTCAGGTGAAGTGGAAAAAAATGTGTTCCCACTCGCCACCTTGATCAATGCAAACGATCTTCTCACCCGTGCCGCTCAAGTCGTGATTATTGGTCAGCGCAGCCAGACCGAAACCCAAGCTATGATCACCGCCGCCCATCGCGCCGCCGAACCCAATCTGGTGTTGCAGGTTATCGGCCCGAAAGCTTCATTACCGATCGGCCATCCGGCATCCGGCAAAGGCCAGGTCGCAGATCAACCCACGGCTTATGTCTGTATCGGTGTCACCTGTTCATTGCCGTTCACCGACCCCCAGGATCTGACCAATGCCCTCTCCAACGGATGAGCGAGGGGGAACCGCCGGGAATTTAGTCGGCGATCCGATCACCCGCTTGACCGTGGCAAGCCCCATCGGTGCCCTTACCCTATTCGAACAGTCGGGGGGCATCACCGACCTCATCTGGGCGGCCAGTACACGCATCCGTAATGCCCCTCCAACCCCCCTGCTGACAGAAGCCGCGGCCCAGCTCGATGCCTATTTCAACGGCCGTCTCCAGACTTTTGATCTCCCGCTCACCCCGCTTGGCACGGCATATCGGC
>JBLHLO010000269.1:0-3714 GCA_047621105.1 Alphaproteobacteria bacterium | reverse complement strand
GCGCCACGTACCGCACGGTCATCGGTGATATGCCTGGGACGCTCGTCAAGCCGGGGGAAGTCATGGATATTCCTGCCAATGAGAAAGCATCCCAAGCCCAGGCCGAAAACACCAATCCTGACGTGATAAACGCCCGTTTCCTTGTTGAATCTTCGCGCCACAACATCGGCCTGATCCGGGGTGAACTATTGCCCCGCCTCGATCTGGCAGGGACCCTCAGTAAGGAAGAAGATTCCACCTCGCGGGGGTCACAGCGCAACGTCGCTGAGCTAACGGCAATTCTGACAGTGCCGCTCTATCAGGCAGGCAATGTTTATTCCCGTTTGCGCGCAGCCAAGGAAACCCTGAGCCAGCGCTATGAGAATCTCGATACGGCCAGGCGCGCGGCCTTGGAACTAGGGACCAGTTCCTGGAATACCCTGCAAACGGCACGGGCTGCCGTGCGCTCCTTTCAGGCCGAGGTCCGGGCCAGTGAAATTGCCCTTGAGGGGGTCCAACGTGAAGCCTTAGTCGGGTCACGCACGGTGCTTGATGTTCTTGATGCCGAACAGGCCTTGCTCGATGCAAAGGTCAATTTGGTCCGTTCCGAACGCGATGTGACCGTCGCCCGTTTTGAGCTGAAATCTGCTGTTGGCGCCTTGACGGCCCGGCAACTAAAGCTGCCAGTGCCCCTCTACGACGAGGAAAAAAATGCTCGTAATGTGCGCGATAAGTGGTTTGGATCAAGCAAACCAGAGCATCCGGCTCAAAAATCCAAGAAATAGGGGTCAATTGACCAAGGCTAATGCGCGTAAATATTTACGAACCTTTCATATTTTTGTTATATTGATCTAGGGTCGTTAACCATAACGCCATGGGGGATATGTGCGCTCAAGGGGGGTCTTCGGACCTGGGGGGTGCCAGTGCTTAAGCAATGAGTGACGAAAAGTCCCAAAAAGAGCCGACAATGGAGGAGATTCTCGCCTCTATAAGGCGGATTCTCTCTGAGAATGATGACGGCGAAGCTAAGCCTGCAGAAGCAGAGGAGGCCAAGGTCGCAGCGTCTACCCCTGAATCCAAGGAAGAGCCAGCTTCTGCACCTGCGCCTGAACCTGAAGAGGCTGAGGAAGAAATCCTTGAACTGACAGAGGTCGTGGAGGAGGAAGCAGCTCCAGAGGCCGACGATGATCTGGTGGTTGAAGAAGCCCCCGCCGAACCCGTTCCTGAACCGATAGCCGCCGTGCCCCAACCTGACGCCTTGGTTGCTGCCCCCATTGAAGCGGCGTCGACTGCGGCGCTTGGCCTGCTCGCTCAGTCGCTCAACCGCGACAGTGGGACTATCGGCAATATTGCCCTTGGGCCAGGAAACACCCTTGAGGACCTAGTCAGGGACATGTTAAGGCCCATGCTCAAGGAATGGCTTGATCAGAACCTCGCACAGCTTGTCGAGCGTCTGGTCAAAAAAGAGATCGAGCGGATGGTCCGCCGGGCCGAGGAAAACTAGACCCCGGAACAATCGCGCCGCCTCCTGACGGGAAGCGGTTTCAGCTGAAAGAGACTAGGTGCCAGCGATGCTGGACAAAAGCTATCGGCCCCAAGAGGTCGAGGAAAAGCACTACGCTCATTGGGAAAAATCGGGGGTTTTTGCCGCCGATCCGAGCTCTAGTGGTGTGCCTTATACGATCATGATGCCGCCGCCCAACGTTACGGGCAGCTTGCACATGGGCCACGCGCTCACGTTCACGCTTCAGGATATTCTGGTCCGCTTCATGCGCATGAAGGGTAGGGACGTTCTGTGGCAGCCGGGCACCGACCATGCCGGGATTGCCACCCAGATGGTCGTCGAACGCCAACTTTCCGAGCAAGGGGTGTTTCCTGACCGTGGTCAAGAGGCGGGAACCGATCAGAGCCTGATCGGACGCGCTGATTTCGTCGCCAAGGTCTGGGAATGGAAGGGCGAAAGCGGCGACACCATCACCCGGCAGTTGCGGCGTCTTGGCGCCTCGCCGGACTGGGCGCGCGAACGCTTCACTCTTGATGAGGGGCTGTCTGATGCCGTCCGTAAGGTCTTCGTCAGCCTTTACCGCGACGGCTTGATCTATCGGGACCAGCGGTTGGTCAATTGGGATACTCAATTACAGACCGCGGTGAGTGATCTTGAGGTTCAACAAGACGAAATCAATGGCCATCTATGGCACTTTAAATACCCCATAGAAGGCCTTGATAATAAATATATAACCATCGCCACAACCCGGCCGGAAACAATGCTGGGCGACACCGGGATCGCGGTTCATCCAGATGATCCACGTTATCGGGATTTGATCGGCAAACACGCGGTCTTGCCGATCATTGGGCGCAGAATTCCGATTGTTGCCGATGACTATGCCGATCCGGAAACCGGCTCGGGCGCGGTCAAGATCACCCCGGCCCATGATTTCAACGATTTTGAGGTCGGTCGCCGCCACGAACTTGAGATGATCAACATTCTTGATGCCAAAGGATGCCTCAACGATGCCGTGCCTGAAGCCTACCGGGGGCTTGATCGTTTCGAAGCCCGCGACAGGGTGGTGGCCGAGATCGAGCGCCTGGGCCTGCTGGAGAAGATTGAAGACCATCTCCACGCGGTGCCGCACGGCGACCGCTCAGGCACCGTGCTGGAACCCTGGCTCACCGACCAATGGTATGTGAATACGGCGGAACTGGCCAAACCGGCCATTGCCGCGGTCGAAACCGGGGCCACCCGTTTCGTGCCGAAGCATTGGGAAAACACCTATTTTGAATGGATGCGCAATATTCAGCCGTGGTGCATTTCCCGCCAGCTCTGGTGGGGGCATCAGATTCCCGCCTGGCACGGCCCTGATGGGGAAATTTTTGTCGCCGAAAGCGAAGATGAGGCTATCGAAGCGGCCCGCGCGCATTACGGCAAGCCGGTCGACCTCGCGCGCGATCCGGATGTGCTCGATACCTGGTTTTCATCGGCGCTGTGGCCGTTCTCGACCCTCGGGTGGCCGGAAAAAACGGCAGACCTTGCCCGCTATTACCCAACCGACGTGTTGGTCACCGGCTTCGATATTATTTTCTTCTGGGTCGCCCGGATGATGATGATGGGCCTCCATTTCATGGGCGAGGTGCCGTTCAAGGATGTCTATATCCACGCGCTGGTGCGCGATGAGCGGGGCCAGAAGATGTCCAAGTCCAAGGGCAATATCATTGACCCCCTGGAACTGATCGATGCCTACGGCGCAGATGCGCTGCGCTTCACCCTGGCTGCATTGGCCGCCCAGGGGCGCGATATCAAGCTCGCCCAGCCCCGGGTGGAAGGCTATCGTAATTTCGCCACCAAACTTTGGAATGCCTCCCGCTTTGCTGAAATGAACGGCTGCACGGCGGTTGAGGACTTCAACCCCTCCCTTACCAAGGGCGTACTCAACCGTTGGATCGTGACGGCGGTTGCCGAGGCGGCCGAAAAAGCGGCGGCGGAAATTGAGGCCTACCGCTTCAACGAAGCGGCCAACGTGCTCTACCATTTCACCTGGGGCACGTTTTGCGATTGGTATCTGGAGCTCAGCAAGCCAGTACTGACTGGCGACGATGCTGCCGCCAAGGCCGAAACCCAGGCCACCTGTGCTTGGGCCATCGAACAGATCCTGCACATGCTGCACCCGTTCATGCCCTTCATCACTGAAGAACTCTGGGAGAATCTGGCAGATCAACGCCCCTACAAGCTAATTTCCG